>JAJNBN010000274.1 GCA_021156225.1 Verrucomicrobiota bacterium
GGTAGGAAACCTCGGCACTTATGTACAAGTGCCGAGGTGGCGGCCGTCGGCGGGAAACCGGTGGCACGGGTCGGGTGGGGCGTCGTTCTGCCGAGAGGCGCACCCGTGAAATCAGATCCAATCCGGAAGGCGTAACGGGTGAGGGGTTTTGTGACCCGCTAAAGGCGCGAGACGGGGAGGGAAAAAGGGGCGGGGGAGGGTGGACGCGCCCCGACTCCCAGCCGGGGTGAAAATTTCGCGAACGGGCGTGAATTATTTTTGATGGGAAATCGGGTTTTGAGGGTGTTTTTTAACGTAACACAGGTGTTTATAAGCAGTTAGGAGGATTAAAAATATTTTTAAGAAGGGGGACCTAGGACAGCGGATGTCCTCCACCCCCCTTCATAGTGGACGCACAACGATAACAAAAAGGTTCATTATGAAACTGACAGAACAAAGCGAATTGAAAATGGAAACGGGTTGCCGGCCGGTGAGTCGGCGGTATCGGCGGATCTCCCAGGCGAACTGGTGGTTCGGACAGATGCGTCGCGCGGTGGAGCACGCGGCTCCGAGTGACGCGACGCGGACTCGGGTGGAGCAGCGGACGTTGCCGCTGGAGACGGGGAATTGAGGAAGCATCGGACTTGGAGAGCGGGGGATGGAGAGTTCGAGGACGACAACGAGAACGAGGACGATTACAAAGGGGAACATTTTTGCGGATGCCGAGGAGGATGAGGCCCGCCCTCCGGCCAGTCGAATCACCCCTAAACAAGGTGAGGGCACTGGCCGGAGACCGGTTGCACCGCGGGCCAATTGAGGAGAGACCAAATGAGGAATGTTAAGATCAGGGGAATAAAACGCGATGAACCACTCGCACAGGGACGAGCGGAGGGCAAGAAAAGTGGGTTAATGGAGGGTCTGAATATCACAAGATTCGGCTTTGCTTATGCGGTGGAAAGTGTTGAATAAGTATCTCTATACCCAGTCTGATAACGTGATGTCGTATTTGATCAAAAATTTGGCGCTGATGAGCGGTGTGGCGGGGCTTTTGCTGGCGGTGACGCCGGTGCAGGGCGCTGCCTCGCTGGACTTCAAGAAGGCGGCGGTGCCGTTCATGGAGAAGTATTGCTACGATTGCCACGGGGGCAAGAGTACGAAAGCTGATCTGGACCTGAAGGCGATCAAGGACGACAAGGCCATCCTCGAGAACCACAAGCTCTGGCGCGGGGTGCTGCAGCAGGTGAATTCCGGCGAGATGCCGCCGAAGAAGGCCGCGCACAAGCCCACCCCGGAAGAGATCGAGAAGTTCAACAATTCACTAACGGAATCTTTCACCAAGGCCGAGTCCAAGCTGAAGCCGGACCCCGGTCATGTGACGATGCGCCGCCTGAACCGGGTGGAGTATAACAACACGGTGCGTGACCTGACGGCGGTGGATTATTTCCCGGCGGAGAATTTCCCGGCGGACGATATCGGCCACGGCTTCGATAACATCGGCGATGTGTTGAGCATCTCGCCGGTGCATCTGGAGCGGTATCTGGATGCGGCGGAAGGTATTGCCCAACGTTCCGTGTATCTGACGCTGCCCAAGCCGAATAACCGCGATCGTTCCTCCAATTTCCTTAGCCCAAGATACGGTTCTGAAGATTCTAACCGTCCGGTCACCAATGCGGAGCCGGAGCTTTTCTACGTGGAGCGTTTTGAGAAGCCGGGCGATTACGTTTTCAAGGTGCGTGTGCGGGGAACGAACGCGCCCGATGTCGAGCCGCCGCAATTTGCCTTGCTGGTGAATGACAAGGAGATCGGCAAATTCACCTGGTCGGTGGAGACTAATAACAATGAAGGCCAGCGGCGGGGACGTAGTTCACGGACTTTTGAAGTGCCGGTGCCGGGATTAACTGCGGGTGAGCACAAGTTCACTTTGCGTTATCTGAACCAGCAGCGCGGTGAGGTGACGAACCGCATGCTCTACGTGAATAATTTCTTTATCGTGGGGCCTGAAGATACGCGGTCGGAATTCATGAAGCGGATGGACACGGTGGCTGCGGGCAAGCCGCCGCAAGAACGCATCCAGCCGGTGACCGAGTGGTTCGTGACCCGCGCCTTCCGTCGTCCGGCAACGAAGGAGGAGATCGCCCGTTATGTGCGCGTGTTCCAAGCGGGGCAGGCGGCGAACACCAATAGTTTCGAGGCTGGTCTGCAACAGATGGTGAAGACGGTGCTGTGCTCGCCCAAATTCCTCTTCCGCACGGAACTGGACGACCGGCCGAAGACGAAGGATGCACATCCGCTGGATGAGTATCAGCTCGCCTCGCGCCTGAGCTACTTCCTGTGGTGCACGATGCCGGATGAGGAATTGTTCGCCCTCGCGGCGAAGAACCAGCTCACGGCGAATCTCGAAACGCAAGTGAAGCGCATGTTGAAAGATCCGCGCGGCGAAACGCTGGTGAAGAACTTCGGCCTGCAATGGCTGCAACTCCAGCGCCTGACTTCCTTCACTCCGGATACCACGCTGTTCCCGGGAGTTGATGACCGCCTGAAGAAGGCCATGATTCGGGAGACCGAACTGTTCCTGGCCGAGATCGTGCGTGAGGACCGGAGCGTGTTGGATCTGGTGGATGCGGATTTCACTTACCTGAACCGCACGTTGGCGCGCCATTACGGCATCGAGGACAAGGTGTTCACCAACAGCAATAATGGTGGTGAAGGGTTCGGACGCCGTTTTGGTGGTCGTCGAGGCGGCGGCAGTGATGAATTTGTCCGCGTGACCTTGCCGGACAAGAGCCGGGGCGGTCTTTTGACCCAGGCGAGCATTTTGACGGCGACGTCCAATCCCAACCGCACCTCGCCTGTGAAACGGGGCAAATGGGTGCTGGAACAGATCCTCGGCACACCACCTCCGCCTCCTCCGCCGGGAGTGAGTGAACTGGACGAGCAACATGACCTGAAAGGCACGCTCCGCCAGCGCATGGAACAGCACCGGGCGAACCCGGCCTGCGCGAATTGCCATCAGCAGATGGATGCGATGGGTTTCGCCTTCGAGAACTTTGACGCCGTTGGCCGTTTCCGCGCGAAAGATGGTAACGATGTCATCGACCCCTCCGGCACCTTGCCGGATGGCCAGAGCTTCCAGGGGGCTGGGGAGTTGAAGGCTATCCTCAAGGGCAAGAAGGACTTGCTGGCGCGGAACCTGACGGAAAAGCTCATGATTTATGGGCTGGGCCGGGGTTTGGAGTATTACGACGAGCGGACAATCAAACAGGTCGTCGCGCAAATGGCGCAAAATGAGTATAAGTTCTCCACGATGGTGACGGCCATCGTGAAGAGCGATCCTTTCCGGCTAAGGCGCGGGAAAGAGTTGAAAGAGAAACACGAATTAGGTGAATAATAGGGCCAGTCAGCCATCTAACATAAAGCATATGAGTAACCGCCTGCTTATTTCCCGACGCACACTGTTGCGCGGTCTGGGTGCCTCCCTCGCACTGCCGTGGCTCGAAGCCATGGGGCCGATGACGAGCTGGGCCGCTGACACGAAGGCCGGGAGCGCTGCCCCGAACCGTATGGCGTTCCTGTACGTGCCGAATGGCGTGAACATGAAGCAGTGGAAGCCGCAGAAGGACGGCACGTTGGGCGAACTGCCGCCGACGCTGGCCCTGCTGAATGATCACAAGAGAGATTTCTCGGTGCTGACCGGCCTCACCGCCGACAAAGCGCGCGCGAATGGCGATGGCGGTGGCGATCATGCCCGCGCATTATCCGCTTATCTGACCGGTTGCCAGCCGCGCAAAACGGATGGCACGGACATCCGCGCCGGTGTCTCCGTAGATCAAGTGGCTGCTGGCCGGCTCGCCGCGAAGACGCGTTTTGGTTCTCTGGAGATCGGCACGGAAGCCGGTTCCATGGCGGGCAATTGCGATTCCGGTTATAGCTGCGTTTACTCCTCCACGATGTCCTGGCGTTCGGCCACGCAGCCGTTGCCGAAGGAAGTGAATCCGAAGCTGGTGTTCGAGCGCATGTTCGGTACCGGCAGCAAGGCGGAACGTGAGAAGCGCGATGCCCAGCGCAAGAGCGTGCTGGACTTGGTGAAGGAAGATTTCAGCGAATTGAACGGCAAGCTCGGCAAGTCCGACCAGCGCAAGCTGGACGAGTATTTCTCCGCCGTGCGCGATCTGGAACTGCGCATCGAGCGCGCCGCCCACATGCCGGAGGCGAAGGCCCCGGAGAACTTCGGTATGCCCGCCGGCATCCCTGCGAGTTACGAGGAACACATCAAGATCATGGCGGACCTGATGATCGCGGCGTTCCAGACGGATTCCACGCGCGTCTGCACGTTCGTGCTGGCGAACGAAGGCAGCAACAAGAATTACCCGTTCATCGGCATAAACGACGGGCATCACAATCTCTCGCATCATCAGAACCGGGAAGACAACTTGTCGAAGCTCGCGCAGATCAACCAGTTCCACATCCGGCAGTTCGCCTATATCTTGGATCGGATGAAGTCCATCAAGGAAGGCGATGGCACGTTGCTGGATCACACGATGCTCTGCTACGGCTCCGGCAACTCGGATGGTGACCGTCACAATCACGATGACCTGCCGCTGCTGCTGGCCGGCCGTGGTTGCGGGACGATCACCCCGGGCCGTCACATCATCTATCCGAACGAGACCCCGCTGAACAACCTCTGGCTCTCGCTGCTCAACCGCATGGAGATTCAGACGCATCAACTCGGTGACAGCACGGGTGAGTTGAAGGGCCTGGTAACAACGTAAACAGACATTTTCATGAATCCCCGGTGAATCACTTCACCGGGGATTTTTTGTTTTTAGGAGCGCGGCTTTTAAGCCGCTTAAATATCCGTCGCTCGATGGGCATTACAAAATTTCAGCACCGACACACCACATTTCCTTTTTTGCACCTTCTGCGCTTCTTTGTGGCCATACCCCTTTTCCTCCCTAGAATACGCCCCCGTGGAACCGAAATCGCTGCCCATTTGGCAGGTCCAGTCAGAGATCGTCGAATCGTTGCGTGCCGCGCACCGCTTGGTGCTCGTCGCGCCTACCGGCTCCGGCAAATCGACCCAAGTCCCCCAGATGGTCCTCGATTCCGGTCTCGCCGGTGACAAAAAGATCATCGTCCTGCAACCCCGCCGCGTGGCTGCCCGCACGGTGGCCGCCCGTGTCGCTTGGGAACGCGATGTGAAGCTCGGTCAGGAAGTCGGTTACCAAGTCCGGTTCGATGACCAGACCTCCCTCGGCACCCGCATCTGCTTCGTCACGGAAGGCATCCTTTTGCGTTGGCTGCAAGATGACCCGACGTTGGCCGATGTCGGTGCGATCCTCTTCGACGAATTCCATGAGCGCAATCTGTTGAGCGATGTCGCCCTCGCCTTGGTGAAGCGTCTGCAAGCGCACAAACGTCCCGACCTTCATCTCCTCGTCATGTCGGCCACGCTGGATGCCGAGCCCGTGAAGAAGTATCTGGATGATTGCCCCATCTGCGTCTCGGAAGGCCGCAGCTTTCCCGTGCACGTCCAATACATCGAATACAAGGACGAGCGGAACATCACCGAGCAGGCCGCCGATGCCGTGGAG
>JAJNBN010000275.1 GCA_021156225.1 Verrucomicrobiota bacterium
CCCACCGGGATTAGGTGGGGTGAAAATCTGCTGGGCAAAGGGCGTGGGGGTTTCTTACATTGGCGGTTCTATGTTCGAGACGGCAAAGCAGACGTTGGCCACGGCACAGGATAAAGCCTCCCAATTACGGAGGTTTCTTTGACGTGCCGGGAGCACACAAGCGAATCGCGGAGGTAGAGGCCGAGATGACGCGGGATAATTTCTGGGACGTTCGGGAGAAGGCCCAGAAGCTCATCGACGAGTGTAATGCGCTCAAGAAGAAGGTGGAGCCGTTCATCGCGGCGGAGAAGCAGCTCGAAGATCTGGCGGTGATGATCGAACTGGGCGAGGCGGAGCCGCCGGAGGTGCAGATACCGATGGCGAAGGAAGTGGAGCGCGATACGCTGAAGGTGCAAGCGGCACTGGATGCGCTGGAGCTGCGGATTTTCCTCAACGGACCTTTCGATAGGCGGAATTGCATTTTCAGCATCAATGCGGGAGCGGGTGGCACGGAGTCGTGTGACTGGGCGAGCATGTTGATGCGGATGTATCAGCGGTGGTTTGAATCGCGTGGCTGGACGTTTGAGGTCACGGATTTGCTGCCGGGTGAAACGGCGGGCGTGAAGAGTGTGACGATGATGGTGAAGGGCGATATGGCGTATGGCTTTTGCAAAGCCGAGCGCGGGGTGCATCGCCTGGTGCGCATCTCGCCGTTTGACTCGAATCAACGGCGGCATACGAGTTTCGCGAGTGTGGATGCGATGGCGGAGATCGAGGAGACGGATCCGAATATTTCCATTCCCCCGGGCGAGTTGCGGGTGGATACATTCCGCTCCGGCGGCAAGGGCGGTCAGAACGTGAACAAGGTGGAGACGGCGGTGCGCATCACGCATATCCCGACGGGCTTGGTGGCGGCCTCGCAGACGGAGCGGTCGCAGCATCAGAACCGGCATACGGCGATGACGTTGCTGGTGTCGAAGCTGTTCGCGCTGCGGCAGGACGAGCAGAAAAACGAAATGGAGCGCTTCTACGGGGACAAGGGCAGTGTGTCCTGGGGCAACCAGATCCGGAGCTATGTATTCCAGCCGTACCGGATGGTGAAGGACTTGCGCACGGGTTGCGAGACGAGCGATGTGCAAGGCGTGATGGATGGTGACCTGGACGCGTATGTGAATGCGTGGTTGCGCGCGGGTTGTCCGACGAAACGCATCCAAGGTGCTTCGATGGACGACGAATAGGCGAGCATGAGCAGAGCGAACATTCTGGATACGATCGTGGCGCAGAAGCGGCTGGAGATAGCCGAGCTGCCCGCGCACGTGCCCACGGTGGAAGAGATCCGTGCGGTGTTGGCAAAGCGGGGTGGGCGGCGGGATTTCGTCGCGGCATTGCGCCAGCCGCGCAAGGGCAAGGTGGGCCTGATCGCAGAAGTGAAGAAGGCGTCGCCGTCGGCGGGGATCATCCGGGCGGATTTCGATGCGGTGAAGATCGCGCTGGAGTATGAGGCGGCGGGTGCGTCGTGCTTGTCGGTGTTGACGGATGAGAAGTTCTTCCAAGGTTCGCCGGAATATCTGAAGGCCATCCGGCAGGTGGTGAAGCTGCCGCTCTTGCGGAAGGACTTCATCATCGATGAGCGTCAGATCATGCAGGCGGCGGAGTGGGGCGCGGATTGTATCCTGTTGATCGTGGCGATTCTTGATGATGACCAATTGAAGCGGTTCCGCGAACTGGCGGAGGGCGCGGGATTGGCGGCACTGGTGGAGGTGCATGATGAGGAAGAGTTGCAACGGGCCTTGGCGACGGGCGCGACATTCATCGGGGTGAACAATCGGGACTTGAAGGTGTTCAAGGTGGACCTCGGTACGACGGAGCGGCTGGCGACGCAGATCTCGGGCTTGAAGACGGAGCGGTTCTTGGTGGCGGAAAGCGGTATTCATAAGCGCGAGGACGTGGTGCGGTTGGAGGCATGCGGGGCGCAGGCGATCTTGGTAGGTGAATCCCTCATGCGGGAGAGGGATATCAAGGCGAAGGTGTTAGAACTGTTGGGCGCTGGTCAAAACTAGCCAGCGGCGGTCGGGATTTTAGCTTTGTGCGATGGCAAATTGCGGTTACTCTCTACTCAACACATGAGCGAGGCTCAAGCCAGCATCGAGCAGAAACCCATTGCCACAACGACACGCAAACCCTTGCGTGTGCTGGTGGTGGAGGATTCGGAATTTGATGCACGTATCCTGGTAAATGTGTTGCGGCAGGGCGGTTACGAACCGAAGTGGCAACGGGTGGAAACGGCACCGCAGATGCAGGCGGCCTTGAAGGAAAAGGAGTGGGAGGTGGTGCTGGCGGATTATAATCTGCCGGAGTTCAGCGCACCGGAAGCCCTCAAACTTCTCCAGGACAGCGGCATTGATCTGCCCTTCATCATCATCTCCGGTGGCATCGGTGAGGACATCGCGGTGGCGGCGATGAAGGCGGGGGCGCATGATTATTTCATGAAAGGCCAGCTCGCGCGACTGGTCGCGGCGGTGGAGCGGGAGATGCGCGAGGTATCCATCCGCACCGCGCGGCGCATGGCGGAAGATTCCGTGCGCGAGAGCGAAGTGCGGTATCGCCTGCTGTGGGAGACGGCCACGGATGCGGTGTTGCTGATGGATACGAACAGCGTGATCCATTTCGCGAACCCGGCGGTGGAAGTGATCTTTGGTTACAAGCCGGAAGAGATTGTCGGCAAGAACCTGACGATTTTGCTGCCGGACAAACCTTTGAGCACTACGGATGCGGAGTTGGTGAAATCCCTGCACTCAGGAGTGGTAAACTCACGGCGGCACATGCTGGAGACGGTGGGGCAGCGCAAGGACGGGCGCGATACGCTGCTGGAAATCGTGTTCAACGACATGGAGCTGCAGGGGAAACGCTGGTTTGTGGCGTTCATCCGTGACATCACGGAGCGTAAGAAGGCGGAGAAGGAATTACGCGAGAATCAGGAGCAGTTCCGCGTGGCGCGTGAGATCCAAGAGCGGCTTTTCCCGAAGGAATCACCGCGGCTGGCTGATTTTGACATCGCGGGTTCATCGCATCCGGCAGAAGCGGCGGGTGGCGATTATTTCGATTATTTGCCGATGTTGCATAGCCGCGTGGGCGTGGCGATCGGGGATGTGACGGGGCATGGCATCGGGCCGGCGTTGCTGATGGCGGAGACGCGGGCGTATCTGCGCATCCTGGCACGGAATCGTGATGACGTGGGGGAGATTTTGACGCGGGCAAATCGCGTGCTGGCGGAAGACGTGGGCAGCGAGCGGTTCGTGACGATGTTGCTGGTGCAGATCGATCCGACGACGCGGAGCATCGTATATGCGAGCGCAGGGCACTCGACGGGTTATGTGTTGAATTCGCAAGGGCAGGTGCGGTCGGAACTGAAGCGCACGGGCAAGCCGCTGGGCATCAAGCCGGACACGGAATACAAATCGGCCTCACCGCTCATCCTCACGCCGGGTGAGATCGTGCTGTTACTTACGGATGGCATCGAGGAGGCGATGAATGCGGATGATGAATTTTTCGGTGCGGACGAGATGTTGAGGGTGGTGCGGGAAAACCGGCACCGATCATCGCGCGATATCGTGGAGGCTTTGTATGAGGCGGTGCAGGCGTTCAGCGGGGAAGGGCAGCAGACGGATGATTTCACGGCGGTGGTATTGAAGGTGAAGTAGGAATGCATGCTGACGCCGCCTTCTTCGAAAAGGCGAGTTAAGTTGGTGGGGGAAAGAAACGGCGGAAGGCGGGCACCCCTCACCCCGGCCCTCTCCCCTCCGAGGGGCGAGGGAGATTGCGCGTTGCCTTGCTTTCCTCAGCTACTGACAATCGAGGGCAGCGCGAGGATGCACCCGAAGGAGGCAGCCGGACAAAAAGGCGCTTGTTGGTTCGGCATAACGAGGCAATGTTTCGGGAATGCGTGAAGGTAAAATCACGGTCGAGGCGATTAAGGGCATGAAGGGGCGTCGGCGACTCGCCTCCCTCACGGCGTATGACTATCCCATGGCCCGTTTACTGGATGAGGCGGGCATTCCTCTTTTGTTAGTTGGTGATTCACTGGGCATGGTGGTGCTGGGTTATCCGGACACTACGCATGTGACGATGGCGGAGATCGAGCATCACGTAAGGGCGGTGGCCCGGGCGAATCCAAAGGCGATGATTGCGGCGGACCTGCCGTTTCACAGTTATGTGACGCCGCAATGTGCGGTGGCGAATGCGCAACGGTTGATGGATGCGGGGGCGGATGCAGTGAAGGCGGAGGGTGGTCGCGAGATTCTGCCGCAAATCATGGCGATCAAGGAGGCAGGCATCCCGTTCATCGGACATTTGGGCATGTTGCCGCAACATATCCTGGAAGAGGGGAAGTATCGCATCAAGGGCAAGGATGAAGAGGGCCGTGCGAAGCTGATCGATGATGCGATCGCATTACATGAAGCGGATGTGTTCGCGGTGGTGCTGGAATTGGTGACGCCGCCGGTCGCGAAAGAGATGACGGAGAAGTTTCCGTTTGTCACCATCGGCATCGGGTCGGGGACGGATTGCGATGGGCAGATTCTGGTGACGCATGATTTGATCGGGATGTTCCCGTGGTTCACACCACGGTTTGTAAAGCCGACGCGGCAGTGCGGGGTGGAGATACGGTCGGCAGTAGAAACCTGGAAAGCGGAGGTGGAACGTGTCGGATAAACTGACTCATATTGACGACAAGGGACGGGCGTCCATGGTGGATGTCTCGGCGAAGGCGATCCAATTGCGCGAGGCGGTGGCACGTGGCGAGATTCTGTTGCTGCCGAATACGTTGAAGCTCATCCGCGAGAATGCGGTGGCGAAGGGCGATGTGTTTTCCGTGGCGCGCGTGGCGGGTATCATGGCGGCGAAGCGCACGGGGGAATTGATTCCGTTGTGTCATCCGCTGCCCATCACCCATTGCGAGGTGCAGTTCGAGATTCCGGACACGAATGATCGGGTGGTCATCACGGCGTCGGCGAAGATCACGGCGCAGACGGGTATCGAGATGGAGGCGCTCACGGCGGTGAGTGTGGCGGCGCTGACGATCTACGACATGTGCAAGGCCGTGGACAAGACGATGGTCATCACTGAGGTGCAGTTGGTGTCGAAGACGAAGAAGGATTTGGAGCCGTTAAAAGGTTGAAGCGGGTGTGATGAAATGCGGGTGAGCCAAGGGCGGTCTCGAGTGCGCCCGGCCCAGCCCGGAGGGCGAAAGAAATGGGGCGATGATTACAGCGGTTGATGGGAGTATGGGTGCGTAGCGAAAGTTTCTTTCGTCCCTGCCGGGACTTGGGTGGTGAAGGACGCCGTACCCACCATTAAAATGGTGGGCTATTTTCGGGAAGTCCCTGCCGGGACTGCCGTAGGTTGGCCCGCCTCCCGAGAACACGTCTCGCATCACCTGGTGGATCGTTGAATGATAAAACGGTTAGACGGTGATCCTTGGCACATCATAAATCCTCTTTGATTTTGGACGTTGAAGCGGCATAAATGCCGCGCTCCTGAAAAAGGTGCTGACGTCAGCCGCTGTAAGAGCCAGAGTTGC
>JAJNBN010000276.1 GCA_021156225.1 Verrucomicrobiota bacterium
GTCACTGGTTTTAATCAGGCCTTAAAACTTATGGGTAATGCTTAGCTTCGGAGGAGAGGATTCGTTTCCTCCCCCTTTCGATGTTGGATGTTCGATGTTTCCCCAATCATTGGCCCGCCGGTGCAACCGGCTTCGTCATTTACTTCGCGAGCATCTCCCTCACCTTCCCCGCATCCTTCGTCGGCGGCTGACATGTCGTCCCTGTGCACAGATACACCACAGCCCCGTCCTTCGCCGGCAACGTCTTCGCGAACTCCTCCACCGCACCCACGTTCCCCAGCACCACCTTGTGCGGTTGATAAACACTATGCGCCGCCTTCAGCAAAGCCTGCGCATCCTTGCTCTTCGCATCCCCCGCGATCACCACTCTCCGCGGCTCTTCTGTCCAGAAGTCCAATGCGAGCAGTGAATACGGCAGTGCATGCGGCATCCGCTGCATCTTTGGCGAGAACAACTTCAACGTCGCCTCCGCCTTCTCGCGATATTCTTTTTTGTCCGTGATCGCCGCCAGCTTCAGCAACGCCAGCGCCCCCACCGAGTTCGCCGACGGCATCGCCCCGTCGTAATCCTCCTTCGCATTCACGATCAAATCCTTCGTCGTCATGCTCTGGAAGAACCCGCCGTCCTCTTTGTCATAGAACCGCACGATCATCTGATCTGCCAGCGCGATCGCAAAATCCAGATGCTCCGGATTCAACGTCGCCTCATACAACTCCAGCGACCCCGCGAATAAAAACGCGTATGCATCGAAGAGTTGCACCTCATCCCGCTCCCCGTCGCGCCAGCGATGATACAACGTCTTCGTCTTCGCATCCCACAACTTGCCCTTCAGAAACGCGATGTTCCGCTCCGCCGCCTTGATATAAGATTCCTCGCCCAACACTACACCCGCCCGCGCCATCGCGCCCAGCATCATCCCATTCCACGACGCCAAAATCTTGTCATCCAGATGCGGCCGCACCCGCTTCGCCCGCACCGTGAACATCTTCTCCTTCGCCCCCTTGAGCAACGTCGCTTCCGCCGTCGTGAGATTTGTATTCACCATGCTCAACACATTCAGATTCTTCAGCGGTTCCGGATGACTATGATCCTCGAAATTCCCCTTCTCCGTGATGCCATAATACCGGATCACCACCTTCGCCTCCTCCGCGCTCAGCAGTGATTCCAATTCCTTCTTCGTCCAGCAATAGAACTTCCCCTCCTGCCCTTCGCTGTCCGCATCCTCCGCCGAATAAAATCCTCCCTCTGCATGCGTCATATCCCGCAGCACATACTGGATCACTTCGCGCACCGTCTTCGCATGCTGCTCGCTCCCGCTGATCAGATACGCGTCCAGATAGAGCTGCACCAGTTGCGCATTGTCATACAGCATCTTCTCGAAATGCGGCACCAGCCACTGCGCATCCACCGAGTAACGCGCGAACCCGCCCCCGAGCTGATCATACATCCCGCCCGCCGCCATCCGCTCACACGTGAAGAGCACCATCTTCAGCGCCTCCTCATCCTTTTGCCGCGAACCCGCGCTCAACAGAAACAACGGCTGCGAAGGCCGCGGAAACTTCGGTGCCCCGCCGAACCCGCCATAAGTCGGCTCATAATCCTCCTTCAGCGATACCAACGCCTTCTGCACGATCGTCCCATGCAGCAGCGCATTCGTATCCTTCCCCGGCATCGTGAAAGCCGCCAACTGCTTCGTCAGATCATTCGCCTGCTCATCCACCTCCGCCCGCCGCGTCACCCACACCTGATGGATCTGTTGCAGCAATTGCAAGAAACTCGGCTTCCCATACTTCGGCTCCGGCGGGAAATACGTGCCTGCATAGAACGGCTTCAACTCCGGCGTCAGAAAACAATTCAACGGCCAACCGCCGCTCCCCGTCATCGCCTGCGCCGCCGTCATATAGATCTTGTCCACATCCGGCCGCTCCTCGCGATCCACCTTGATGTTGATAAAATTCGCATTCAGGAACTTCGCCAGCTCCTCGCTCTCGAACGACTCCCGCTCCATCACATGACACCAGTGACACGTCGAGTAACCGATGCTCACCAGGATCGGCTTGTCCTCCTTCCGCGCCCTTGCAAAAGCCTCTTCGCCCCACGGATACCAATCCACCGGATTATGCTGATGCTGGAGCAGATACGGTGATTTCTCCTTCGCGAGCCGGTTCGTGTGTTTATGCGACATAACAGCAGTAGAATTCGTGACCGATACAACCGGGTTGGTCAAACCCGCCTTCGTTCCCGACGCCCCCGCCATATCTGGCCCCTTGGCAGATTGAGAACAGCCCGAAGCCGTCAACAAAACCCCTGCCAAAGAAACCCACGCCTGGCCTGAACGCGAAAACAAAAACATTCCCTGCAATCTACCCATCCTCTGCTCAAGGTCAAAGCCCCAAACCATGCCTTTTGGAGTGCTGCGGCTTGACGCAGCTTTCCGCCGAGGCGGCTTGACGCCTCGCCTCCCCGTTCTCAGCAGCGCACCGCTCACGCGACGCCGTTGCATCGTAGCGCACGCATCCTGCGTGCGAGTTACGCGGCATCTTGCCGCGTTAGTTTCCGGGCTTGCGCGCTTTTCCTGTAGTGCTGTTTTGTGGCTATCCACACCTGCCTCCTTACTCGCAGCGATTTCCGACAAGCCATTCGTCGGCCTCTCGCCACTGCACACAAACTATCAAAAACCCGCCAGAACACAACAAAAATCCATTAGAAAAATACGATTTAATATAAGTATCTGGAATGCAATAACCTGTGATTCAGAAAAAAGCGAACTCCAGAGAAAGCCGCGACGAAGCACCTGCCCCGTGCTGTCCGCTTCTAGCCGGCAGTCCCAAACCGTCCGCCGAAACTCTCCCCCATCAAGCCACACCTTGGCACATGTACATAAGTGCCGAGGTATTCTACCACATCTCCCCGAACCCGACAGAAATCTCCATCCTTCTTTTGAACTTTGCGCCTCGCGCTTCCCCCATCACCCCACGCCCCCCGGCAGCTCAATCCAAAACCGGCTCCCCTTCCCCGGTTCAGATTCCACCCCCATGCTCCCACCCATCCGTTCCGCCGCCCGTTTGACGATCGCCAACCCTACCCCCGTGCCTGGAAACTTCTCTGTCGTATGCAGGCGCTGAAACACACCGAATATCTTGTCCTGATGCTCCGGTGCGATGCCGATCCCGTTGTCCTCCACCCACAGCCGCAC
This sequence comes from Verrucomicrobiota bacterium, assembly GCA_021156225.1. Classification (GTDB taxonomy): domain Bacteria; phylum Verrucomicrobiota; class Verrucomicrobiia; order Limisphaerales; family JAEYXS01; genus JAEYXS01. The sequence goes on from JAJNBN010000276.1 coordinate 3,197, forward strand.
CATCGGCCCTTGCGTTTCCGCCCGCACCCGGATCACCGGCCTCACCCCGGGAGCCACAAATTTAAGCGCGTTGCCCAGCAGATTTGCCACTGCCTGTTCCAGCAGCGTTTCATTGGCCGTCACCACTGGCCACGGTCCTTGCATCTGCACGCGCGCTCCGGTCCTTTGGATGTCTTCCTCTAAATCCTTGAGCCCTCCCTTCACCTGCGCCTCCAGGTCCACCGTCATCAGCGGAAATTCCAGGTGGGTCAGTTCACCATAGTCCAGCAGATCATTGATGAGTTCTGCCATGCGTTCCGCCGCCTTGTTGATCCGTTGGGCGTAATCCTTTCCCGTCTCATCCAGCGGGACATCTTCCACCAGCGCCGTCGTCAGCATCCTCATCGCCCGGATCGGCGCGCTCAGGTCATGGGCCATCGTGTACGTCAGGCTCTCTAGGGAATCCATGGCCGTCCGCAATTCCGCCGTCTGTTCGGCCACCTCCTGTTCCAGATTTCCGGCATGTTGATTCAACGCGTCTTTGGCTTTTCTCAAGGCTTCTTCAATGCGCTTCCTCGCCGTGATGTTGGTGAACAGGATGGCCACCTTCCGGCTTTCTGGCCGGCCCATTCGGAACGCGTACACATCGAACCACCGGTCGTTGAGGCTCCTCGCTTCATTCACGAATCGCACCGGCTCACCAGAAAGCGCCACCTTGCCAAAGATCTCAAACCAATGCGCTTCATGATCCGGCGCGAGTTCCCGCATCCGCTTTCCCGTCGCCTCGCGCAACCCGGTCTGTTTCTCGAAACTCGGGTTGACCTCCAAAAAACGGTAATCGACCGGCCGGCCCTGGCCGTCAAAGATCATTTCGACCAGGCAGAAGGCTTCATCGATTGAGTTGAACAGGCTGCGGTAGCGTTCCTCGCTTTCGCGCAATGCCGCTTCCGCCTGTTTGCGTTCGGTGATCTCCACACGCAGTTGCGCATTCAGTTTCTCGGATGCCTCCGTGAGTTCATGCTGGCGCACCGACCCCAGCACCAGGGCCTCGTTCATCGCCACCGTCTCTTCCTGCAAGTGGGTCGTCTCCATCACTTGTATGATGATCCCCTTCAGGCCTGCGTCCGCCCTCACGGGCCACATCGTATAGGTCCAGGAGATCCGGTGCGGCTTGGTTTGCTGCAGTTCGCTATGGCTCCCCGGTTCTCCCGTCCGGTACACTTGGTCCAGCACCCTCTCACAGTCGGACTTCTCCGGCAGCGTTTCGCAAAAAGTTTTCCCCTCGATCTGCTCCTTGGGCTTGCCCGCCAGGCGGCAAAACCCCGGATTGGCATACCTCACCATCTGGCCCCCTGCCTCCATGATCACCAGCACCATGGGGACGGGCGCGTGCGCCATCACCGCCACGGAGAAACGCGCCAGTTCGGGTGCCTGCGCGGTCAGGGCCATGGTCAGGTTCGTCTGCATACGCGTCTCAGCGGGTCTCTTTCGGTTCGGGCGCTGCTTCGTTCTCCTGCGCCTTGCGCGGGCCGGATCGCTTGGGGACTCCCGTGATCAGTCCCAGATAATCCGTCCTTCGCGGATGGATGATCACCAGCCCCTTGTTCGTGATGACATATTCGCGGATGTCTTTGCTGTGGTTCCCGCCCCGCATTTTGACCACCACCATCACCTTCCGGAGCTGCCCGTCGATCTCCACATAGCGCAGCCGGATGATGTCATCCGTGAGGAACGAGATCGCGTAGTGGCTGAACTGCAACGCCGTGAAGGAGTCCTCCACTTCCACGGTACTGAGGATTGTTACCCCCGCCCCCGTCAGTGCCACGATCATGCGATAGAGTGATTCCCGGAAATCCGCCCGGAAACCGGGTGCCAGCGCCATCTCAAAGCCCACTAGCGAGTCGATTACCAGCCGCCGGGCTCCCACTCGTTTGACTACCTCCAATATCTCATGCATCGTTTCATCCACCGACAGGTCCAGCGGTCGCAGGTAAAGGATTTCCAGTTTCCCCTTCGCTTGCTGCTTTTTGAAACCCAGCCCAAAACTGTCCGCCCGCTCCACGTAACCCACCGGCCTCTCCTCGAATATCACGATGACTCCCGCTTCTCCCTCGCGCAGCCCCTTCGCGATGAATTGCGTGGCCAGCGCTGATTTGCCCGTTCCCGTGGGACCGGCCACGAGCACGCTGTCCCCCTCGGGGATGCCTCCGCCCAGCATCCGGTCCAGATCGGGGATTCCTGTGGAAAGCAGCCGTCCGCTGCCAGGCATCGGTTTATGCTGGGATAATCCGAGCGATCGCGAGAAGGCTTGCAGCCCATTGTCGTTGATCCGGATCGTGTGCAAGCCCGGCACTGAGGCTTGCCCGCGTAATTTCACGAT
>JAJNBN010000277.1 GCA_021156225.1 Verrucomicrobiota bacterium
TTGAACTCCTTCGCCTTGCCATTGTGCCAATACGTATCGTCGAAATAATCGTTCCCCCAATAATCCGGCGTCTGCCCCACACCGCCACCGCCATGGATCAACGTCTCCTCAAATCCCCGGTCTTGTGGCCGCATCGGATAGCTCTCCCCCAAGTGCCACTTGCCGAACATGCCCGTGCGATACTTGTTCGCCTTGAAAACATCCGCCAGCGTCACTTCATCGTGATACATCAGCGAGCGGCCCATGATCGTGTGCCACACTCCGCTGCGTGTGGAATAACGCCCCGTGAGTAGGGCCGCCCGCGTCGGCGAACACGTCGGGTCCACATGGAAGTCTGTGAGCCGTACCGATTGCCCGTGCAACTTGTCCAGATTCGGCGTCCGGATCATCGTGTTCCCGTGGGCACCGATGTCTCCGTAGCCTTGGTCATCCGTGATCACCAGGATGACGTTCGGCTGCCGCTGCTGTGCCGCAAAAACAGTGGTGCCCATCACCATCCACCAACCCAGCACTGTCAGCAGCAGATTCCTCATAATTTCAAAGCCTCCACCACTTCGCCCTTCGTATTGATGTAACCGTAACCTTCCTTGATGATCCGCACCCGCGCCCGCCCATCCTTGAACGGTTCCGCCTCGTCAAACTTCGGCTCCACGATGTATTTCCCCGTCTTGTCGATGTAGCCCAACTGGCCTTTCGCCTTCTCCGTCACGCCCATGCGCACGGCGGCGATGCCTTCGGAAAACATGTACGCCTCATCAAACTTGGGTTCGATCACCATCTTCCCCGTCAGATCGATGTAACCCCACTTCGTTCCCGGATAAGCTCCCACACCCACTGCTGCGAACCCTTCCGAAAACTCATTCGCGAAATCAAACTTCGGTGCGATCACCTCCACGCGCTTGCGATCGCGATAACCGAACTTCCCGTCCTTGGAAAACGGCAACGGCGGCCGATCCGCCGCCCAAACCATCGTCAGCGACAGCAACAAAGCTCCCGCCATCATCCCGAAATTGTTCGATCGCTTCATACTTACCTCAGTTGCTGCTCCGGCAGACGGGACATAGCCCGTCTGCCAGATAAATCACCACCTCACCCCGCCTACTTCTTCCCCAACTTCGCCGCCGCCTCATCCAACATCTTGATCCACGGCCCCACGAAGTGCCCGCTGTCGTGATACGTCCGACCGCTCACCATGTTCCCATCGATCACGCAAGGCTCGTTCACATAGATGCCGCCGCAGATCTCCAGGTCGAACTTGCACTTCGCCACCGTCGCCATGCGCTTGCCCTTCACACAACCCGCCCGCGCCGGGATCTCCACTCCATGGCACACGCTCGCCACCGGCTTGTTCTTCGCAAAGAAATCCCGCGTGATGTTCAGAAGTGCCTCATCCTCACGGATATACTCCGGCGCACGGCCACCGCTGAAAAAAATGCCCAGATAATCGTCCGGATTGATATCCTTGAACGCGACCTCCGCCTCGATCGAATACCCCTCCCACTCCTTCGTGATCGTCCAGCCCGGCTTCACCTCGTGCAGCACCATCTGGTAGCGCCGCTTCTCCGGAGCCGCCACCACCGGCTGGTAGCCGCCCTCGATCAGGCGATAGTAGGGATAAAGTGTGTCCACGGTCTCCGTGGCATCTCCGATGATGACTAAAACTTTGTGCTTCATGTGAATCAATGTTGAACCCCTTGGTTATCCTCGTTTAAGCGAGCTGCTGCAAGCCTTTGCTCCTCCGTCCAGTGACTGCTACTTCCCTCGTCACCAGCTCTCCAGCATCTGCATCTCAATGCACGACAAGACTTTCCTAATTCAACGTTATCTTGGATGATTGCTCCTCGTCCCGCCGTCGCTTTCCATTCGGTCCAACTTCCTCCTTTCTTGCTACCTATATAGACGCCGGAGACACGAAAAAGTTTCAAAATAATCTGAAAATTTTCCTCGATTTCAAGTGCGCCATTTTGTCCCACCAAACTGTGCCAACCACCCAAAAAGCATGTCTCACCAAAACGGCCCACCCAAGTGCGCCAAAATGTCCCACCGCCATGAATGCCTTGCCCCAGCCAATAGCCTCCCTGGACCAGGCCCCTTGAATTTTGAACATAAATCTTCCCTCGGCACTTATGTACATCTGCCGAGGTATTCTACCGTTTCGCCTAAAACCCCTCACCCATCTTTCCACTCACTCGTCAAGCCACCCTCTGCGGCCTCCTCATGCTCTATCGTAACTACGTAGGCAGCCTCGGCTGGTAGTAACTAGCCCTTCCCGCTTTTCCGCGTATTCTGCGGTTCCCCCCTACTTCTCCCCCAGCACCCACACCCCCGTCCAATCCTCCCGCGGCGGCTCCGCTTTCAGTTTCCGGCACCGCTCCGCATACACCAGGCAGATTCGATCCTCCTTGTTCAGCTCATACGCCGCTTCAAAAAGCTGCAACGCCCTGTCCCAATCCCCCCGTCGATACAGCGTCAACCCGCGACCAAACATCTCTAGCACCGCCTCCATGTTCGGAAATGTTTCCGCCGTGTGATAATCCAGCACCTCATACACCCCCACCGGCTCGCTCTTCCCCTTCACCACCACCTTGTCGATATCCCGCAGCCGATATTTCCCATGCAGCTTCCGCATCGTGAATTCGCTGATCAATATGCGTGCGTGATACTGCTTGCACGCGCTCTCCAGCCGCGCCGCCAGGTTCACCCCATCGCCGATCATCGTGTAATCCTGCCGCCGCGCCGACCCGATGGGGCCCGCCACCACCCGATCCGTGTTCAACCCGATGCCGATCTCGATCGGCTTCTCCCCTCGTTCCGTCCGTGCGCGATTAAACTTCTCCAACTCCCGGATCATATCGATGGCCGCCCGCATCCCTCTGTCTTCATCGTCCTCATGCGCCACCAGCGTGCCAAACCCCGCCATCAACGCATCCCCGATGAACTTGTCCAGCATCCCGCCCTCCCGCTGGATGCACTCCACCATGATCTCAAAATACTCGTTCAGCAGCGTCACCGTCCCCTGTGCGCCCAGCTTCTCCGTCAGGCTCGTGAAGTTGCGGATGTCCGCGAACAACACCGTCACCACCGCATTCCGCCCCTGATCGATATTCCCTCCACCCGCCAGCAATTTATCCGCCAATGCCGGGTCCATGTAACGCGTCATCGTGGACTTCATGCGCTTCTCGGAACTGATGTCCTCGATCATCAGCATCGTGCCCAGCCGCTTGTGCTCCATGTTAAAAAGCGGCAGCACCGTGGCGTTCACCGACCTCACCTCACCCTGACACGCCAGCTCGGCATCCACCGCCGATTCCACCGCCTCCGTCTTCTCCACTCGCTCGATCTTTTCCAGCAACCAGTTGTTCTGCGTGGTGAAAAACTCTGCCACTCCCTTCCCCAGCGTCTCCTGCGGGCCAGTCCCTAGGATGCGAAACCCCGCCCGGTTGCACGTGATGATACGCCCGCTCTCATCCAGTGTGATCACCCCGTTGGACATGCTCTCCAGCATGCTCTGGTTGTAATTCTTCATGCTCTGGATGTCCGCGAACAGTTTCGCGTTCTCCAAAGCCAGCGAGATGCGCGCGCTGAACGCCCGCAACCTTGTTTCATCCTCCGTCGTGAATATCCCGCCCGTCTTGTTCAGCGCCTGCACCGCGCCGATGGCTTTTCCCTGTTTGTTGATCACCGGCACGCACAGGATGCTGCGGGTGAAATACCCCGTCTTCTTGTCGAAACCCGGATTGAACCGCAGGTCCGCATACGCATACGGAATGCTGATGGACTTCCCGGAAATGAACACGGCGCCTGCGATGCCCAGATGATCGGGAAAACGTATCTGCGTGCTGTTCAATCCCGTGCCCACTTCCGACCACAATTCATTCGTCTTGTCATCGTGCAGGAACAAAGTCGCCCGGTCTGCTTTCAACATGCGCCGTGCCTCACCCATGATCTTTTGCAGCAACGGCCCCAACTCCAGTTCCGAAGCCACATCCGAGACGACATCCAAAAACTCCAACTCCTGCGCCCGCGAACGTTGCAACCTCTCCGCCTGCTGATGGCTCTGCAATGTGAGGGCCGCCTGTCCCGTGATCGCTTCCAGCAACCCCAGATCCAATTCCGTGAACTCACCCTCCTTGCGATTCAGCATCTGCATCACGCCGATGACCTCGCCCTTGGCGGTCCTCACCGGCGCCGCCAGCATGCTTCGCGTGCGGAATCCCGTCTGCTTGTCGAACGTGCGGTCAAATCGTTCATCCGCGTACGCATCGGGGATGATCACGCCCTCGCCATGCGTATAGACATAACCCGCCACACCATGCGTGTTAAGTAGTCGAATCTCGCGGCTCACATTTCCCAAGGCGACCCGTGAATACAGCTCATCCGTCTGCGGATCGTTCAGAAAGAGAGTGCCACGTTCCGCCCCCGTCTGCTCCACACTGAGCCGCACCAGCACTCGCAGCACTTCATCCAGCGTCTCGATGACCGAGACTTGCTGACTGATGCTCAACAGCATCTCCAGATGCCGCAAGCGGTCCTCGGAGTTCGCGATGCCCTCCAGTCCCGCTATCACCGGCTGCTTTCTTCCCTTCGCTTTTCCCATACTTCGATCCGGTTTCAGTGAGGTTGCTTGGCGGTTTGGTCTAACTGATTTCTCAATGCCTGCACCGTCGCCCTCAGTTGCTCCGTTTCCGCCCGTGAGGCCGTCAGCGCTTGCTGCACCGCCTGTTGCTTCTCGTGCTGCGCATCATCCAGCACCATGCGCAGTTTCTGCACCGTCTCTTGCAATTGATGTATCTCCGCATGTGCCGCCGCCACTGCTGCCTGTACGGCCTGCTGCTTGTCGAAGTGCACCGCATCCATCTCATCGCGCAGGGCCTGGATGGTCTTCCGCAACTGCGTCATCTCGGCGTTGCTTTCAGCCAAGGCCGCCTGCTGCGCCTCGTGCTGGTCGAATTTATGCGAAGTGATTTCCTGCTCGAGTTGATGGATACGACGTTTCAACTCGACTGCCTCTTCCGCCTTGTCGGCCAGATTGGCTGTGCTTTCGTTTGCCAAAGGGATTACGCGTGTGTCAGCGCCTGAACAAAGTTGTGGAACACTTTTCTTATCGCGCACCAACTCCCTGACCGGCAAGCAAATAACCCCTCCGCTCTGCGATTGCCTTATGCGATGAACCCGCTATCGTCTCCGCCATCACACATGCCCCAAACCGACACCATTCGCAACGGCCCTAGCAGTGCTCTGGCCATCTGGCTATCAGCAGTGTTTTTACTTCTTCACTCGGCGCAATTTATTAGCGCCGCTGAATTACCAGAGAAACGCCTCCCGTGGACCACCTCCCGCATCATCGGCACTGCTGAAGCGCCTCCGCCCTACCGCGCCGAGCGCGCCTTTCCCAAGCTCCAGTTCAAGAGCCCCGTGGAACTTGTCGCCCTGCCCGGCACCGACCTCATGGTCCTGTTGGAGCAACGCGGTCCCGTGCATGTTTTCAAGAATGACAATCAAACCACCAACGCCCAAGTCATTCTCGATCTCAAGAAAGAACTGAAGCA
>JAJNBN010000278.1 GCA_021156225.1 Verrucomicrobiota bacterium
GATTTCGGTCCTGAGGGCTGGCGGGAAGGTTCTGGTCCACTGCCGCGGCGGTTTAGGCCGCGCTGGAACCGTTGCCTGCATGCTTCTCATGGAGCTTGGCGCGAGCCGCTCGGAGGCGCTTCGGAAGGTTCGAGCCGCTCGGCCCGGTGCAGTTGAGACTCCGACGCAGGAGCGCTATCTGGCCACGTACAGCCCTCGACTCTTGCAGGCAGGCTCATGATGGACTGGTTCGAGAGCATCACCGGATTCCGCGAACTCGCCTATGAGGAAACGCAGGCCAAACTGTGGGTCGAGGATGGCCGTCTGTGCTCGCAGCATTCCGCCAATCGATATGCGGTCGGAACATTGGAAACGCCGACGCTGGCTGATTTGCGCCGGCGCGTTGCCGGCATCAATTTGCGAGAGGGCGGCGGCCGTACCCGTGTCAGCCTCATCGTCGGCGACGCCCGCAAACTCCACAGTGAGCCTCGGTATCGGGACGCCCTCTTTCAAGTGGCATCCCAGTTCAATCTGTTGGAAATGGTGGGGCCGTCAGTGACTCCCGAGCACGGAGTCGCTGGCTACGCGAACGACCGGACTCAGGGGCCCGCCTGCGCGATCGCCGCAGGTGCGGGAACAATCTTCCGAAATTATTTGGTCCCGTTGGACGGTCACCTGGGGCAAAGCCGATCTCGCCAAATCGACTGCCTTGCTGAAGTGGGGAAGGCGCTCGGCGCCCCCAAGGATTCGCCCTGGACCATGCGCAATGGCTACGCGCTATGCACCGAGCAGGGACTCGAACGGATTGATCGTCGCCTGGAGCTCATGACGGAGGAAGAGTACGACGGCGTCCGTGCGCTCCTTTGTGTCGGGTTGCACTGGAACGTCCAAGTCACCGACGTGGGTCATGCGGAGCAGCTCGTCTCGCAAGCGTATTGTTCAGCGCTTCCGGTGGCCTATGCGCAAGTCCAACGGGGCCGATGGCAACGCTTCGCGTCGCTTGTTCTGGAAGCAGCTTACGAAGCCACATTGCTCGCGGGGGTGCTCAATTCACAACGTGGCGGCAGCAACATCGTCTTGCTGACCCGGCTGGGCGGTGGGGTGTTCGGAAATGAGCCTGTCTGGATCAACGACGCCATCGCTCGCGCGATACGGCTGACACGCCACTACTCTGACTTGGATATCAGGATCGTCTGCTACGGCAGCGTCACGCAGGATCTGCGGGACCTGGTTTCGGAGTTCGCCAGCTAGCCCGAGCCATCGGGCACGAAATGGGTCACTCGTATTTCCTGGGAATTGCCTGTGACTTCGGCAAGTTGGTAATGCACGCTTCTCGAGACCGGTAGTAGGTCCAAACTTCCTCTTCTGTCCCACCGAGCTTGAGAACGCTTACCTCGACGACGCCGTTCGGAAAATCCCTTACTTGAGGTCGAATTCCGGCTTCCTGGAGCATCCGAAGCCGCTTAGCTGGGGATCCGCCCTGATCAAGGCAATCGGAATGATTGCGGTCGGCAATGAACCAGCGCCCTGCCGTAGTCTCTGACGCTCGGCTTGATCCAGATTCGCTCGGAGTGGGGAAAGCTGCGGCGAGCTCATTCCCCTCGCGGGCCGATTGTTCCGTGCTTTCGTAACGCGTGCCCGAATACACGTAGACAAGCGGCCCAGCCGCGATGAGTTTTCCACTGTCGACAACAGTTCCGGAGCGTCTTATAACGATGTCCGGCCACTGGGGATTCGACCCTGAACGCTGCTCCATTCCTCCTGTCCACGAAGGGCATAGCGTGTCTGTTGTGCACTGTCCCCCTCGAACCATGTCGTCCTTCGTCTGGATCTTCCCGACGTGGCGCCACTGGTCCTGTTGAAAGGCTAAGAGCTCCAAGAATGCATATGAAACCCCTTTGTGCATCCCGACGTTCTCGATTGCTAAGGCAGGTCGCCCGCCAATGGAAATCGAGCCGACTCGGGAGGGGTTCGGGGGTTCCCCCCATGCGCCAATCCTCGCGACCTCACTCGCTGAAACGAGAGTCCAGCCCTCGCGCGTGAGCTTGTAGGTAGCCGCGGCGATCAGCGGAATGCATCGCTCGCACGTCTCAATCATGTGACGGTCATCGAATTTCCTCAATTCCACCAACCCGACATAGTGCGGGACGCCAGATTGAACGAATTCGACGCCGGTCCAGAATTTGGGCCACACTCGATCAGCTCTTAGCTGCGCGGCGATGGACTCAATTCCAAGGACGTGCTGCATGATGGTTGCTTGGCCTGGGGCAGCGGTCGATTCGCCCCCGCTCTTCGACGTCTGAGTGACTCCATGGTCAACGCCCAGGGAGCGCCACACCGAGATGGAGGCTAAGCCGGCGATGGAAATTCCCAAAGCCACAGCCCAGATGCTCAATCGCTTCATTTGTGCAATACCTCCGAGGTCCAAGGGCGGCTGATCTCTGCTGCTTTCAATACTACCAAAACGGTAGTACGTAGCAAGCCCAGAGCCGAGACGATCAGACCCTCTATCGAGGGACAAATGTCAGTTCTGGGGAGTCGGTTGAAACAGGCGCGCTTGCAGGCTGGGCTCTCGCAGGAGCGCTTGGGCATCGAAGCTGGCTTGGACCCGATGTCGGCGAGTGCCCGGATGAACCGCTACGAGCTTGGCCATCGCGCGCCGAACTTTGAGCTCGTCGAGGAAATGGCTCGAATCCTGAATGTGCCCACCCCGTACTTCTACACTCGGGACGAGCAGTTGGCCCGCCTGCTGCTCGCATTTGGAAGGATGAAAGCCGGCGAGAAGGCCAGGTTACTGGAGGCCGCTGAGCAGGTCGCAGTCAGACCCAAGGTACCAAAAGGCCGCGCCAATTGACTTGTGGGTTGCGGGGCCGCGCACTGTCGAGCGCTAGGCAGCCTCGCCTTGTTGATTCGCCCGAAGCACGGCAACGACCCTGGATACAGACTCGGGGTAGTCCCCGGTGAAGTACTCGTGCATCAGTGGATTGGCTGCCATGAAATGTCCGCACAACTCAACCCAGGTCTCCGTTGGTAGCAGGCCATTTAGCTTGAAAACCTTTTTTGACCGAGGCTTCATGTGTCGCGCGTCCTTGTAGATCATGCCGAAGTCTGTGTCTCTCCGAAGCAGGTACTCGTCTTCTCGAAGATATTGCACTGCGCCGTCGAAGTGCCTGAAGTTCCCCGTACTGAGGTCGAACTCCGCGTGCAGGTAACGAGCAGGGTGATGAGGGACGCCATCCAGTTGCACGACGGTCGTCTCGGTCTTTAGCTCCAACGCCTGGAACGTTTTGACGCCATCTCTTTCAGTCCAGCAAACGTCGACGCTGTACGCACTCGCAAAGAAGAAGTCGAGATGAGTCGAGCTCAGGTCGCCGGGTGGTCGCAATTTCACGTTGCCGTTCTGAATGTTCCGTATTTCCTCGTCGAACGGCGGCCCGTACCACGTGTCTGCTTCCATGTAGAGCGGGCCGTCGACGTCGATGCGGACGCGGTCTTCATCGACAGCAATGAATTTATTGAGTTGAGGTAACTTTAGGGCCCAGAAGAGCTCGATGAACCTGGGCGCCCAGTTCGCCTGCGGATGCATTCCCCGGCGGAAGCAGGGGTGAGCTAAGACCATGAAGTCAGCTCCCGAAAACGTACCCGCATCGATCGGACCCGACGCAAAGCGCTTTGCAAGGTCATCCCATACAAGCAGCCTGTCTCGCGGCGACGGCTGCATATCGATCAACGCCAGCGCAAGACCTGGAGCGCTCGCAGTAATTCCAAGCGCAGGGGAGTAACTGAATGAGGGTGATTCAAGTCTGACACCCCTCGAGGTCGCCAGCCGAGTGAACCGGGCGATCAACCCCGCCGCCTTTAGGAGCTCCTCTTGCGCCATCTCCTCCAAATGCTTTTGGTGTTGCGAGATCAACTCCTGGTATTCGGTCGAGGTCATAGCAAGGGCTTCATCCAATCTGTTGGCGGTAACTCGGCGCACCCGAACGCAATGGTACTGATTGCATTGCACGCTAGGCAAGCGTCGATCAGAATCGAGCCCAGAACGCCTGCCAGGACGCGAGGTGATTGAGGAGTGCAAAACGATGAATCAAGCCCATTGCCCCGTTTGCGGAATCTCCGCTGTGACGGGCGTTCCTGCGAGCGGCGCCGACGCAACTCAAGTTCGATGTCCTCGGTGTGGTCCGTTTGTCATTAGTGGTACTGCTGCTGCCATGCTTCCCGGTAGGCTGCAAGATTCGCCGAAGGCGGTTGCTCGGGCAAGCCACGCAATACGTTCCCGAACGTCAGAAGAAAACTGTTTGGAGATCAACAGCACGAATCTTGACGAGCTCATTGCGCAGCCGCTGCCAGACCCTACGGAGCAACTGCGGCGACTGGTCGAGCATTTCAAGAATCGGGCGGGCGACGGCTACCTTTCGGAGCTGCTGATTGGTGATCTCTCTGAACTCGAATCAGTCGTCGGCGCTGCGGATGTCCAAGCCTTGACGGCCCTTATCAAGTGGGCGGCAGAAGACGGCTGGCTTAGGATCATCGGCAACAATAGAGTCCAACTGGCAGCCAAGGCGTGGCGCGCAGATCGACCTCAGCATGCTCCTGCTCTACCGGCGGATGTTCCTAAGGAAGGGAATGTGAAAACTGTAAAGGGACACTGCCCCGACTGTGGACCTGAGCGCAACGCCCAAGTTATGGCCGAACACGGCGAGACTACCGATATCGACAAGGACGGTGGAATTTGGACGCGCGACACCTACCGCATTTTGCGGTGCGGGGGCTGCGACTCGCTGTATGTCCAGTTCGTACACACCTTTTCGGAAGATGTGGAAATCATTCCTGGCGGGGGCTGGCTGCCTGTTCCACACGTTTCCTACTGGCCAGCCCCAGCAAAGCGAAAGAAGCCGGTCTGGCTAGACGAAATCCGAGATCCCTTGCTTCAGTCTCTGCTGCTGGAGGTTTACGGAGCACTAGATGCCGATCATCGCGTTCTTGCGGCCATTGGCACTCGCACCGCACTCGACCGCGCGATGGTGCTGCTCAATGCCTCCGAAAGCAAGAACTTTCCTGGTAAGTTAGATGAGCTCGTGATCAACGGAGTGCTTGGTACAGGTGAAAAGGACAGCTTGCTTGTCTTGACTGACGCCGGCAGTGCCTCGGCGCACCGCGCGTGGACACCCTCAGCGGAAACCTTGGATACGATCATGGCAGGCGCGGAGACGTTTCTGCACCGGACGATGATCTTGCCGGCAGCCATTGGAGCTGTGCGCAAGGAAATACCACTGAGAAAAAGGGCGCCGGCAAGTCTTGGCCCCGAGCCTTGAAGGCACGCTGGAGAGCAAGCCGTATACAGAAGGCTATTCATCCGCTGGGGGCGCCACCTCGGGCCCCACCTGCAACCATGACCCCCGGCGTTGACTAACCCGGCGCTCTATGCTCAAGCTCTCAAGGTGCTCTCCAGGAACTTCCTCCAACGATGGTGTGCGCGGGGCCTCGGTCCATGACCTCACATGCGCGGCGAGCTTCGCCAGCCCTTCCGGCTTCATCTGGCTCAGGTCAACTTCACGCTCTGTGCT
>JAJNBN010000279.1 GCA_021156225.1 Verrucomicrobiota bacterium
AAGAAGAAGGGCGTGCAGTTCCTGATTGATACCGTAGTGGATTATCTCCCGTCTCCGTTGGACATCCCTCCGGCGACTGGTCATGAGCCTGGTGTCGAAGCGCCGGTTGAGATCGTTTCTGACGACGGTGGTAAGTTCTGCTCTTTGGCGTTCAAGCTCTGGACTGACCCGTACGCTGGCAAGCTGGTGTTCTTCCGCGTCTATTCTGGCGTGCTGAAGAAGGGTGATACGATTTACAATCCGCGCACACGTAAGCGTGAGCGTGTGAGCCGCCTGATGGTTATTCAAGGCAGCGAGCGTAAAGATGTAGAAACGGTTTACGCCGGTGACATCGCCGCGCTCGTCGGTCTGCGCAACATCACCACGGGTGATACGCTGTGCAATGAAGACTTCGACATCATGCTGGAACCGCCGACGTTCCCTGAGCCCGTGATCAGCATGGCCGTGGAACCGAAGACGAAGGCAGACCGCGACAAGATGGGTGAAGGTCTGCAGCGCCTGGCGGAAGAAGATCCGACGTTCCGCTGTTTCACAAACGAAGAGACGAGCCAGCTTATCATCGCGGGGATGGGTGAGCTGCACTTGGAAATCATCATCGACCGTTTGAAGCGCGAATTTAAGGTGGAAGCCAACTCTGGCGCGCCGCAAATCGCTTACCGTGAGACGGTTACGACGGCTGCGGAAGGCGAAGGCAAGTTCATCCGCCAGTCCGGTGGTCGTGGTCAATACGGTCACGCATGCATCACCTTGGAGCCCAACGAGAAGGGCAAGGGCATCGAGATCAATAACAAGATCGTTGGTGGTGCGATTCCGAAGGAATTCATTCCGCCGGTTATTGCTGGTATCGAAGAGGCGATTCGTAGTGGTGTGTATGCCGGTTACCAGGTCATCGATATCAAAGTCGATGTGGTGGACGGTTCATTCCACGATGTTGACTCTAACGAACTGGCGTTTAAGATGGCTGGCATTTTCGCTCTGAAGGACGCCTTCAAGAAAGCGAATCCGATCTTGCTGGAACCGTTGATGAAAGTCGAAGTGACGACGCCTGATGAATATCAGGGCGATCTCCTGGGCGATATCAACCGCCGCCGTGGAGTGATCCAAGGTGTGGACGCCAAGAACGGTCAGACGGTGCTGAACGCACACGTGCCGCTGGCGGAAATGTTCGGTTATGCGACTGCGATTCGATCCCTCTCGAAGGGCCGCGCTTCCTACTCCATGGAGCCGCTGGCGTTCGAGCAGGTGCCGAACTCGGTAGCGACACAAATTTTGGATTCGGCGGCCAAGCGGCCGGCCGCTCGTAGCTAGAAAACTTATAATATTGTTCTTTGTATGGCTGGACAACGTATACGCATCAGGCTGAAAGCCTACGATCACCGGGTGATCGATCAGTCGGCGCACGACATCGTGGAAACGGTGAAGCGCACGGGCGCACGGGTAGCGGGACCGATTCCGTTGCCGACACGGGTGGAAAAGTTCACCGTGCTGCGCTCGCCGCACGTGGACAAGAAATCCCAGGAAACTTTTGAGCAGCGCACCCACAAGCGCCTGCTGGACATCATCGAACCGACGGCCAAGACCGTGGACGAGCTGAAGAAGCTCAACCTGCCGGCCGGTGTGGACATCACCATCAAGATATAACGCGTATGCCACTGGGAATTCTTGGAAAAAAATTGGGCCAGACCCGCGTCTATGACGCCGCTGGCAATATCGTGGTGGTCACTGTGGTTCACGTGGGCGACAATCGCGTGGTGCAGTGCAAGACTGTTGAAACGGACGGTTACAAGGCAGTCCAGCTGGGCATCGTTGACCAGAAGGAAAGCCGCGTGACGAAGCCGGCAATGGGCCACTTCAACAAGCACAAGGCGCAACCTGTGAAGGTGCTCCGCGAATTCCGTGACTTCCCGCTCGACGTGAAGCCGGGTGACGTGGTGGGAGCCAAAGTTTTCACCGTCGGCGATGCCGTGGATGCCATTGGCGTCACGAAGGGCCGCGGTTTTGAAGGTGTCGTGAAGCGCCACGGTTTCCGTGGTGGTGATGCGACGCACGGTTGCAAAGGCTGGAAGCGCCGTAGTGGTGCCATCGGTCAGCGTCTCTTCCCCGGCACAGTTATGCGCGGGATGAAGATGCCTGGTCATATGGGCCAAGTGCAGCGGACGACTCAGAACCTGAAAGTGGTTCAAGTTTTGGAAGATGAGAAAGTTCTCCTCATCAGCGGCGCCATCCCGGGTTCGAAGGGCGACTACGTCGTCATCCGTGAAGCCAAGAAGAAGCGCAAGGCAGCCGTAGCAGCCAAGTAATAGGAGCCTGATTCCATGAAGCTTACGCTTAACGATATTAAAGGTAAAAGCCTCGGTGAGTTCGAGGTAAACGTCGCCCTCGTCGAAGACGGCCGGGGCACGCAGGCGGTGCATGACGCGGTGGTCGCGTTCCGTGCCGCACAACGCAGCGGTACCGCTTGCACCAAGACGATGGGTGAAGTGGCCGGCACCGGCAAGAAGCCGTGGCGCCAAAAGGGTACTGGTCGCGCTCGCGCCGGTTCCTTTGCCAGCCCGTTGTGGGTCGGCGGTGGTGTGGTCTTCGGACCGAAGCCCCGTGACTTCCGCAAGAAGATTTCCCGCAGCACGAAGTCGCTCGCCTTGCGCAAAGCATTCAGCGAACGCCTGAAGGCCTCGGACATCGTGGTGGTGGACGACCTGAAGCTGGCCTCGGCCAAGACGAAGGAACTCCTCGCGGTTCTGGGAACGTTGAAGATCGACGGCACGGTGCTGGTGGTCTCTGACATCGACAAGAACCTGACGCTGGCCTCCCGCAACATTCCCCATGTGGAACTGACGGACGGCACGACGTTGAACACCTATCAGCTCCTGCGTAACGACAAGGTGCTGTTCACCAAGAGCGCGCTCGAGAAATTCACGGCGCGGCTCGGCAACTAAGGGCTGAAACATGAACGCATTTGAAGTAATCAAGAGTGTGCGCCTGACGGAAAAAGGCGCGATCCAGGCGGAGAAGATCAACCAGTATACCGTGGTGGCCGACCGCCGCGCGAACAAGGTGCAGATCCGCCAGGCAGTGCAGGAACTGTTCAAGGTCAAAGTGACCAGCGTGAACACCCTGAATGTGAACGGCAAAGCGCGCCGCAAGGCGACGAAGCAGGCCGGACAAACCTCGGACTGGAAGAAGGCTCTGGTCACCTTGAAAGAGGGCGACAAAATCAGCCTCACTTAATCTTTAAGACTGAAGCATATGGCAGTTAAGACTTTTAGACCCCTGACACCGTCTTCACGTTACGTGACGATTGCGTCATTTGACGAGATTACGAAGACCAAGCCGGAGAAGAAGCTGGTCAAGATCCGCAAGAAGACCGGTGGCCGTAACATGTATGGCCGCGTGACGGCCCGTGCGTGCGGCGGCGGTCACAAGCAGAAAATCCGCCAAGTGGATTTTCGCCGCGTGCGTCATGGTGTGCCGGCTACGGTGATCGCGATCGAGTATGATCCGATTCGTACGGCCCGCATCGCCCTGATCGAATACAAAGATGGCGAAAAGGCTTACATTTTAGCGCCGAACGGGCTCCAAGTGGGCACGAAGCTGATGAGCGGAACGATGGCGTCGCCCGATTTGGGCAATTGCCTCCCGCTGAAGAATATTCCGCCGGCGACGACGGTCCACAATCTGGAGATCGCTCCAGGCAAGGGTGCCCAGATGGTTCGTTCTGCTGGTGTGGGAGCCGTGGTGATGGCACTGGACGAGGGATATGCGCAGATCAAGCTGCCTTCCGGTGAAATCCGTCGCTTCCACGAAGATTGTTACGCGACAATCGGGCAGGTGGGCAATACCGAGCATGAGAACATCATCTTGGGCAAAGCCGGCCGCAACCGTCACCTCGGTCGCCGTCCGATGAGCCGTGGTGTCGCGCGTAACCCGGTCGATCACCCGAACGGTGGTGGCCAGGGCAAATCCAAGGGTGGTGGCGGTCGCCAGCACCTGGTGTCTCCTTGGGGTCTTTTGGCCAAGGGCAAGCGCACGCGCAAGAAGTATAAACTGTCCAACCGGTTCATTCTCGTCCGTCGGGATGGCCGTCCGATGAAGAACAAGTAATAGCATATGGGACGTTCAATTAAAAAGGGTCCGTTCGTCGATCTGCATGTTCTGAAGAAGATTCAGAAGGCGAAGGAAACGAAGTCAAAGACGCCGATCAAGACGTGGTCGCGGCGTTCCATGATCACCCCTGATTTTGTGGGGCTGACATTCAATGTGCATAATGGCAAGGTGTTCAACCCGGTCTTCGTGACGGAGAACATGGTGGGTCACCGTTTGGGCGAATTTTCGCCAACCCGCACGTTCAAGAAACACGGTGCCCATACGGCGAAAGCGGAGAAATAGTATGCAAGTCCAAGCGATTACCAAAAATATCCGCATGTCCGCGCAGAAGATGCGCGAGGTGGTGCGCCAGATCCAAGGGCTGCCCGCCTTGCAGGCTCAGGCCGTGCTGGCCGTGGTGCCGCGGAAGTCTGCCCGGGTGGTGGCGAAGACCTTGCGGTCCGCGATCGCCAATGCGGAGAACAACAACGGCGCGAAGCCGGAGAATTTGATGGTGCGCGAAGCGGTGGCCCAGACGGCCAAAACGCTGAAGCGTTTCACCCCGAAAGCCCGCGGTTCGGCCGGACCGACACTCAAGCGGAGCTGCCACGTAAAGATCATAGTTTCTGACGAGAAATAGTTATGGGTCAAAAAGCAAATCCAATTGGCCTGCGCCTGCCGATCACCCGTGACTGGCGCTCGAAGTGGTACGCCGACAAGAAAGATTTTGGCAAGCTGCTGAACGAAGACCGGAGCATCCGCGATCTGCTGAAGAAGCGCCTGGAATCGGCCTCAGTGCCGAAGATCCAGATCGAGCGCGCCGCGACCCGCTGCCGCATCACGATTTTCACGGCCCGTCCGGGCGTGGTGATCGGGCGCAAGGGTTCGGAGATCGACAAGCTCAAGGAAGAGCTTGGCAAGATGACCGGGAAAGAGATTTACGTCGACATCCAGGAAGTGAAGAGCCCGGAGATTGACGCGCAATTGGTGGCTGAAAACGTTGCGCTCCAGTTGGAACGCCGTGTTTCCTTCCGCCGGGCGATGAAGAAGGCGGTCCAGACCGCGATGGATTTCGGTGCCGCCGGCATCAAAATCCGCTGCGCCGGCCGTTTGGGCGGGGCTGAACTGGCCCGCGTGGAAAAGTATCACGAAGGCAGTGTGCCGTTGCACACGATGCGTGCGAATATCGATTACGGGTTTGCCGAAGCCAAAACGGTTTATGGCAAGCTGGGTGTCAAATGCTGGATCTGCAAGGGCGAGCTGAAGAAGGAAAAGATCGCCCCGACGCCAGTGGTTGCCACGAAGGAATAATTAATTTTTAGCTGAGGATTTTGATATGGCAATGATGCCCGCAAGAGTGAAGTACCGCAAGATGCAGCGTGGGTCCCGCAAGGGTCTCGCAACGCGCGGCGCTTCCGTGGCGTTCGGTGAGTACGGGCTCCAGGCAATGGAGCGGT
>JAJNBN010000280.1 GCA_021156225.1 Verrucomicrobiota bacterium
CCCTAAAGCACGCACCCGCCCCTTGGCAACGGGAACTTTACCGCCTCACAGAGCGAATTTCGCACCAAGACAATTTTTGCTTCATTGCTTTCCCCCTGCTCCCTATCATATCCGGCACATGAGCGATACTCCGGCACCTGAATGGTTTTTGTCTGATTTACTGACTCCGGCCACGATCCAGCTCCAGCTTCGGGGCACGAGCCGCGATGCCGTCCTGTCGGAATTGATCGATCATATCCCGCAGATCGCCGGACAACCTGCCGCCAAGCAGACGCTCTTGCGCGCCCTGCAGGAACGCGAGGACCTGCACTCCACCAGCATCGGAGAAGGTATCGCCCTGCCCCACGCCCGCAATGCCCTCGTCGGCATGGTGGACCGCGCTGTCATCGTCTTCGGCCGTCACCCTACCGGCGTGCATTACGGAGCGGATGACCGTATCCCGGCGAAAGTTTTCTTCCTGCTCGTCGCTACCAATGTCAGCGAGCATTTGCGACTCCTCGCCCGGGTCAGCCGTCTCCTGCGCGCACCCAAGCTGCGCCAAGAACTTCTCAAAGTGGATAAAACAGAGAACGTGCTGAAGCTTCTGCGCGATGCGGAGCAAGGCATGAACCGATAAGGCTGAAGTCCGATCAAACTTCCCCTTTGAACCCCTGCTGACGCAGTGCTTCAAAGAGGACGAGCGCGGCGCAATTGGACAGGTTCAGTGAACGGGACTCAGCATTGAACATCGGTATCCGCAACCACCGCTCGCGATTCTCTTCGACCAGTTGTTTCGGCAAGCCAGCGGTTTCCCGGCCAAAGACCAGATAGTCATTCGGTTGATAAGCCACTTCGGCATAGTGCTTCGGACCATCGGATTCGATGAACCAGAAGCGGGCCTCGGCTGCTTGCCCCGCAACGAACTCCGACCAGTTCTTCCACCGCTGCCAATCCACCTGCTGCCAGTAATCCATTCCCGCACGCTTGAGCTGCTTGTCGTCCAGTTGAAAACCGAAGGGCTCGATGAGATGCAGGCGCGTCTTCGTCGCCGCACAAAGCCGGGCGACATTGCCCGTGTTCGGCGGAATCTCCGGCTGTAACAGAACGATATTCATGCTGCGCTATTCCAAATCCGACACCGTCTTGTCCGGCCGCTTGGCCTTGAAACCTTTTTTATAAAACACCTTCCACAGAACCAGGCCATGGGCGGGAGCAGTCATGCCCGCCACGCGCCGGTCTTTGGCGGCCAAGATGTGCTTGATATCAGCTACAGCGATCTTCCCCTGTCCCAACTGCACCAGTGTGCCTGCGATGCCCCGGCACATCTTGTAGAGGAAACCATCACCCTCGATGATGACGGTCAGCAGCGGCCCCTTCTTCTGGATCTCACAGCGGTGCATGGTGCGCACGGTGCTTTCCATCTCGTAATCACGGTTGGCCGCGAAAGACTTGAAGTCGTGCTTACCTAGAAAAAGTTTCGCCGCCTCGCGCATGGCCGCAAGGTTCAACTCCTTCGGCACATGCCAGGCTTGTGTGCGTAGCAAGGGATTCAAGGCCGAATGGTTCCAGATGAAGTAACGGTATTGCTTCCCGCAAGCGTTGAACCGGGCGTGGAAATCAGCCGGAGCTTTCTTCGCGGACATCACCTTCACATCCGACGGCAGATTCGCGTTCAGGGCCAGCAGCAGCTTGCGTGCATCCATCGCTCGCAACTCAGCTTTGGGTATCTCCACATGCGCCACCATGCCGATGGCGTGCACCCCGGTGTCAGTGCGGCTGGAACTGTACAAACGCTTGGGCGTAGGGAAAATCTTGGCGAGGGCTTCCTCCACCTTTTGCTGCACGCCGATGCCCGTCTTCTGCACCTGCCAACCGGAATAGTTGGTGCCGTCGTAAGCGATCACCAGCTTGAATTTGACGGCGTCTGGCGAGCAGATCTCGTCCGTCGTCTCCGGTTTCCTAGTTGGCGCACTCGCCGTCATACCTCAGGCGCCCATGCCCACGGAATCCAGGTAGCTCTGCAACAAAATCGCTGCTGCCATCTTGTCCACTTGCTCCTTGCGCTTGTCGCCACGCACCTTGTTGTCACGCAAAATTTTGTTCGCCTGCACGGAAGTCAGCCGTTCGTCCCAAGCCTTGACGGGAATGGTGACGGCATCCTTCAGCGCGGCCACGAACACTTGCACCTTCAGCGCCGCCGGACCGTAGCTGCCATTCATATTGCGCGGCATCCCGATGAGGATCAGCTCCACTTCCTTCTCGCGGATGATCTCCTTCAAGCGCACGAGAAAGTCCGCGAACGGATCGGCCGGGATGAACTCCAGCGGATGCGCCATCATCTTCAGTTCATCGCTCACCGCGACGCCGATGCGCACCGTCCCATGATCTAATGCCAGTATTCGCATACACAAATCAAAGAGTCTTCAATACCTTCGCAGCCACCTGCACCGTCCGTTCAATATCCTCTGGCGTATGTGCCGTAGAGATGAAGCCGGCCTCGAACTGCGACGGAGCCAGATAGATGCACTCATCCAGCAAGCCGTGGAAGAACTTGTTGAAGCGTTGGCGGTCGCTCGTCATCGCATCCGCGAGATTATACACCGGTTTATCGGTGAAGTAGCCGCACAACAGGGAGCCGATGCGATAGAACTCTACCGGAACGTTGGCGGACTTGGCTGCGGCTTTCATACCTACTTCAAGCTGTTGCCCCAACGACTCCAAACGCTCATAGGCCTTGCCATCCGCCAGCGCATCCAACGCCGCGATGCCCGCCGCCATCGCCAGCGGATTTCCGCTCAACGTGCCCGCCTGATACACCGGACCGAGGGGCGCGAGATAATCCATGATATCCGCCCGTCCGCCGAAAGCTCCCACCGGCAAACCGCCACCGATGATCTTACCGAAGCAGGACAGGTCTGGCGTGAGACCGAAAATCTTTTGCGCACCGCCGAGCGACAGACGGAACCCCGTCATCACCTCATCGAAGATGAACACGCTGCCATTGTCTTTGCACAGCTTGGTGATCAATTCGTAATACCCCGGCTTAGGCAGATAAAGTCCCGCATTGGCAGGCACGCCTTCCACGATGACGCACGCGATCTCCTTCGCATTGGCCGCGAACGCCGCCTTGATCGCCTCCTCGTCATTGTATGGCAATACGATGGTGTGCTTTGCGAAATCTGCGGGGACGCCCGCACTGTCGGGATTGCCGAAGGTCAATGCGCCCGAGCCTGCTTTCACCAACAGAGAGTCGCCATGTCCGTGATAGCAGCCGTCGAATTTGATGATCTTGTCCCGCTTCGTGAAGCCGCGCGCCAAACGAATCGCGCTCATGCACGCCTCCGTGCCCGAGCTGCACATGCGGATCTTCTGTACGCTCGGCACCGCTTCCACCACGCGCTTGGCCATCACCAGTTCCAGCGGATTCGGAATGCCAAAGCTGGTCCCCCGCTCGGCTGTTTTTTGCACGGCCTTGATGATCGGCGGGAAAGCATGTCCATGGATCGCGGGGCCCCAGGTGCCCACGTAGTCGATGTATTCATTGCCGTCCATATCCCATACGCGGGAACCCTTGGCGCGGTCCACGAAGAAAGGTTTGCCGCCCACGGCGCGAAAGGCCCGGACCGGCGAGTTCACTCCGCCCGGGATATACCGTAACGACTCGTCAAATAATGCTTCCGACTTCGCTCGTGAAATCATGTTAAAAACAAATTAGCTTACGGCACGGAACGGCGCAAAGCCCGCTCCCCGCCCTTTTGATCGCAGTTAAGCAACACACAGCCTCCTCACCATTCCCGATACCGTTGCGCGATCGGTATCCGCCGTCCCACACCGAACGCCTTCGTCGTCACCTTCAGGCCCGGAGCCGCCTGGCGACGCTTGTACTCGTTCAAGTCGATCAGTCGCACCACGAAGCGCACCACATCTTCCGCGAAACCGCTCGCGATGATCTCCGCCTGAGATTTCTGATGCACCACGTAAGCTTCGAGAATCGCATCCAGCACATCATACGGCGGCAACGAATCTTGATCCGTCTGGTCCGGGCGCAACTCCGCCGAGGGCGGCTTCGTGATCGTATCACGCGGGATGATCTCCTTCTCGCGGTTCACCCATTCCGAGATGCGATAGACCATTGTCTTCGGCACATCGCTGATGACCGCCAGACCGCCGCACATGTCGCCATAAAGCGTGCAATAACCCACCGCCAGCTCGCTCTTGTTACCCGTGGTCAGCAGCAGCGAGCCGAACTTGTTCGACATCGCCATCAAGATCACGCCGCGCAAACGCGCCTGCATGTTCTCCTCCGTGGTGTCTTCCGGACGACCGGCAAAGATCGCCTTCATCTGGTTTTGCACCGCATCGAAAGGCTCTTTGATCGCAACGATGTCGTACTGGATGCCCAGGTTCTCTGCGAGTTTCCGCGCGTCATCCAGCGATCCTTGCGAGGAATATTGTGAAGGCAACGACAGCCCGCGCACATTCTCCTTGCCCAAGGCTTCCACCGCGATGCACGCCACCAGCGCCGAATCGATACCGCCGCTCAAGCCCAGCACGGCCGATTTGAAACCGCACTTGCGGATGTAATCACCCAGGCCCAACGCCAGCGCCTTGAAAATCTTCTCTTCAGGCGGATACTCACGCGGCTCAACGGGCGAGGTTTTCTCCAGATCCACCAGCAAGAAATCCTCTTCGAAGAGTTTGCCCTGCGTCAGGCGTTCGCCTGCCGCGTTGAACACCAGGCTGCCGCCGTCGAACACCAACTCGTCATTGCCACCCACCGAGTTGCAATAGATGAGCGGGCGCTGCGCTTTCGCCGCCATGCTCTTGAGCATCTCATGGCGCGTGCGATTCTTGCCGATATGCCACGGCGAGGCCGAGACGTTGAAGATGATCTCCGCCCCTTCCGCCACCAAGTCCGTCACCGGATTGCGCTGATACCGGCGATCCTGCCAGAAATCCTCGTCGTTCCAGATGTCCTCGCAAACAGTCAGCGCGATCTTGCGACCATTGAATTCCACCACATGGTTTTCCTTGGCCGGTTCGAAATAACGATCTTCATCGAACACGTCATACGTCGGCAAAAGTGTCTTCACCCGCGTGGCAATCACTTTGCCGTTCTGGCACAGCGCCACCGAATTGGTCGCCTCACGACCAGGCCGCACGTCATTGCGACCGACAAAACCGACGATCAAACCCACCTTGCCCGTGGCTTCAGCAAGACGTTCCAGGGCAGACAGATTGCGATCAATGAAACCATGCTTGAGCAGCAAGTCGCGCGGCGGATAACCGGTGATGGCCAGCTCCGGGAGCACCACGACATCCGCGCCCGCCTCCACCCCGCGCTTGTACGCCGTCAGGACCTTCTGCTCGTTGTCAGTGATCCATCCTACGGTCGTATTGATCTGTGCCAGCGCTACTTTCATTCGTATTCGCTTCCGTTACCGGTTTGTCTTCAACACCTTGGCCAGCGGCCCATGCTCCGTTACGATCAGGGCCCCGGCTTTCACCCCGTTCCGCTCGAACCATCCCTGCG
>JAJNBN010000281.1 GCA_021156225.1 Verrucomicrobiota bacterium
GACGCACAAAGCGTTTATCCCGAGAAGACTGAAGACATCACCTTCCTTCTTCAGGTGGTCGGTTTAAAAAACACGGAACTCGACTATTCAATCGCACAGGGCGGAAAGAACTTCATCGAGGAAACTTTTAACCGCGTGAAGAATCACAAAGATCTATGGTCCATGCTGGTGTTTGATCTACCACGCCAGCAATTCCCCTTACGAAAGAAAGGGTAACACCAGCCCCCTCTCATTTCTTCCGTTGGCGCAACGCTTAGACGACTTTTGATTCAGAGCATTGTGAGCGGTTGCCGATCTGTATCTCGATCTTGTCTCCCAGAAACTTCGGCTTCGTCCGCAACACATAAAGATCCGCCACCGCTTTCACCCGCGCGATCACTTCACGCACCCGTGAACGCGCCGACCGGTTCACCGCCACCTTCTGTGCACTGAAAGCCACCGCTTCGATCCCTTTGTGTTGCGCCAGAAACACCGCGCGATGCGCATGAAAATCATCCGTGATCAAGGTCAGCTTCGCACGACCGAACACCTCCCGCGCCCGCACCACCGAATCCAGCGTGCGAAAACCCGCGTAGTCCAACGTGATCGCCTCAGCCGGCACTCCCAATGCCATCAGCGACTCCTTCATATCCGTCGGCTCATCATAACCCACGCGATGATTATCCCCGCTCAGCAACAGATGCTTCACCTTGCCCGCGTGATATAAAGCCGCCGCGGCTTCGATACGTGCCTGGAAATGAGGATTAATACGACCGGATGCCAGCCGCTTGCTGCATCCTAGCACCAGTCCCACCTCGTTTTCAGGCAAGGCATTGATCCCCGCGAAAACCCGGCTGTCCACACTTTTAACCACCCAGCGGTTCAACGTCACCACCAGCAGCACTGACGCGACCATCAGGAGCATCAGCCTGCTCCGTTTTGACCACAACTTAAGGACGATTGCTTTCATACAGCTCTCTCACTTCTTCCGCTGCCGCACCGCTTCTTTCTTCGCCTCCAGGTCCGCCTGCAGATTCTTCCGGATGAACGGCAGTTCCTTTTCCAGCTCGCCCATCTTCTCGAAATCACCCTCCGACTCCGCTTTCTTGATCTCATCCTTCGTGGCCAGTTCGCGCTCCGCGATCTTGGACGCGTAAACGGATTCCAATTCGGCGAGCTCCGCCTTTTGCGCTGCCGTCAGCTTGACTGTGGGGGAAGATTTGGCCAGGCGTTCCATCGCCAATTCGTAAGAGCTTTTCATGGGGAAAGGTTAAATCGTGATTCGTGAATGGTTAAGTTGGATTCCGTTGCTTCACGCTAGAATCTAATTACCATGACCTAGCGCAAAAAGCGATAGCGATAAGCTGCGAACAGCAACCTTGAGCAAAGTCTTTGGACCGCGACTGTGTGCGTTAAGCATCAGTCGCAGCGGGTGCGATACTTAAAGGAAGGTTTGAAATATTTAACGGCTGCTTCTCTTTTTCCCAGTGCTGCGGCTGGTCTACCGACACAGCCGCGGTCCACCACCTCAGCCCACCTTCACCAGCACCATCCCATCCTCCACTTTCACTTCGTAATGGTTCACCACCACATTCGGCCGATCCGTGCAAGCCCCCGTCCCGCACTCAAACTCCCACCCATGCATGGGACACGCCACCTTACCATTCTCCACCCAGCCAAAGCTTAATGGCGCGCCCTTATGCGGGCACTTGTTATCCAGCGCATACACCGTGTCCCCCTCGCGCAACAAAGCGATCTCCCGGCCACCTACATGCACCGTCAGCCCGCGACCCGCGGGTATCTGCGCCAGCGGCGCGGCAGGAATGAACTCGCTCATGCAGTTTTACTTGGCTTCGGTTGGCGGCGTCCGCTGCGTCATCCACAACACGCCCACCCCGAGCCACGAGATAACCATGAAACCCAAGGCGGTGGAGCGCTGGGCTTCAATGTCTTTCAAGACAGTCGGCTGTTTTTCACCGCCTTCCACTGAAGGCTTGATAACAAACGGGAGCACGAACATCACCGTCCAAAACCCCGCACACAAAACCATGAACGCGAACAACACCGGCCGCTTCATACGGCACCGCCTTTGCCATCCTCTTTCTTCTCCGGATCTGGTTTTGCTGCTCGGCCATCGGCCACCGGCTTCTTCTTCCACGGCATGTCCGGAAATTTCTCCGGCGTCTTAAACGCCTCCACCTTCGGCTTCGCCAATTGCAACTCCGGATCACCTTCTGCAGCTGGAGCAGCCCCCGGAGCGCCCATGTTCTCCCGCCAAGAGGCGATGCGCGCCTGCAACCCATGATGCTCCGCCGTCTTCTTGTCGCCGGACTTCATGTAGAAGAGCGAAAGGTTCGTGTGCACCAGTTGTTCTTTCGGCCGAAGCCGCTCCGCCTTATGCCCTTCCGCGATGGCCGTCGCGTAATCTTCCTTCCGGTAATACGCCATCCCCAGCGAGAGCTGCGCATCGAAATTGTCCGGCTCCTCGGCCAGAATGGCGCGGAACTTCGCGATGGCCGAGTCATACTCGCCACAACTGAAATCATACATCGCGTCGTCGTATTGTTCCTGGAGATTACCCATAAGCGTTGACAGGGGAACGTAGCTTACCATTCTCTACGGGCGCAAGCGGAGCCTGATTATAATGACTTTGCCCATCCAGCTTATCTCGACGGACTTCGATGGAACCCTGTTCTCGGAGTTCACCAACCCGCCGGTGCCGGAAGTCCTGCAATCCATCATCGGGCACCTGCAATCGCAAGGCGCGAAATGGGTCATCAATACCGGACGCGACATGAACAGCCTCATGGAAACGCTGGGCCGCGGCCATGTGCGCATCAAGCCGGACTACGTAGTGGTGGTAGAACGGGAGATCCATCAACGCACCGGTGATGACGGCCATTTCAAGTTCGCGGGCGTGGATCCATGGAACCAACGCTGCACCGCTGACCAGAACGCACTCTTTGAAACTGTCCGCAAGGACTTGCCGGAGCTGCTCGCCTGGGTGAATGCAAAATTCAAGGCCACACTCTACGAAGACCCGTGGTCACCTTTCTGCCTGATTGCCGAAAGCAACGCTGATGCCGACGCGATTCAGGCTTATCTGGAAGTGTATTGCGCCACGATCCCCAACCTCACTCTGGTGCGCAACGACATCTACGCACGCTTCAGTCACGGTGCTTACAACAAAGGCTCCGCCCTCGCTGAAATCGGCCGTTTATTGGGCATTTCACCGGAATTTACCGTGGCTGCGGGCGATCATCTGAATGATTTGCCGATGCTCAAAAAGCAATTCGCCCACGGCCTCATTTGCCCGGCGAACGCCATTCCCGTGGTCAAAGAACAAGTGGAACGCGAAGGCGGTTATCTCAGCCAGCACATGTGCGGCGAAGGGGTCGCGCGGGGCTTGGAATACTACATGGACCGCCGAGGCTAAACTTATAATCAAGTAGTAGTTTCACTAATTCAAATCTCCTCACCACACCATTTCCCATCAAAACGCACCCCTGAAAAGGGGCATTTTTCGCGTAAACACTTGATATACAACCAGATAAAGATTCACTAATCATTTGACTAAGCCTGCCCCCATGATAGTGTGAAGTTGAAACGCAAGTTCCGACGTTACCTACGGAATAGCTGTCTAAACATCTAAACCAAAGACAGCCCACGTCGGCCCTTTAAGCGATTTTTGGCAACAGGCAAATATGAGCGAGTCTACAACAGCCGCCCCCACTTCGGGCGGTGCTTCCCCCAAGGTGTCCCGCATTTCTGAAGCGGTTATACGTATCGCGGGAAATTCACAGGACGGTATTCAGGCCATCGGTGGTTTCCTCGCGCGCCTCGCTGGCCGCAGCGAGCAGGAGGTCATGACGTTCATGACCATTCCGGCCACCATCTCTGGCGGTCCCTCCATCTTCCAGGTCCGCATCGGCTCCGGCGAAGTGCTGAGCGCCGGTGATGAGGCCGATCTGTTGCTGGCTTTTTACCAACACTCTTACGAAGGCCACATCAACTCCCTGAAAAAGGGCGGCATCGTCCTTTATGACGCCGACCACGTCACGCCGAAGCCCGAGTGGCAGGAGACCTATCACCACATCGGCATCAACATCTCCAGCCTCACGGTGGAAGCCATCGGCGGCACTGGTCGTGACAAGGGCAAGAACATCTACTCCATGGGCCTACTGGCCAAGATGTTCGACCTGAACGTGCCGAAGCTGATGAAGCTCATCGAAGAACGTTTCGGCGGCAAAGACCCGTCGATCGTCCAGAACGCCGTCACCTGCTTCAACGCCGGTTATAGCCACTCGCTCGAAAAAGCCGTTGAGATCTATCAATTTAACGAAGGCATCAACAAGGGTGTCAACCAGGTGGTGATGAACGGTAACGAAGCCATCGCCTACGGCCTCATCGCCGCCGGCGTGCGTTTCGGTGCCGGCTATCCGATCACGCCTTGGTCCGACATCATGGAGCTGCTCCGCAAAGAGTTCCCGAAATACGGCGGCACCTTTGTGCAGTGCGAAGACGAGATCTCGGCCGTCTCCATGGCCATCGGCGCCAGCTACGCCGGTCGCGTGGCCGTCACTGGTTCTTCCGGTCCTGGTATCTCGCTGAAGACGGAAGCCATCGGTTGGGCCGTCATGGCGGAAATGCCGCTGATTGTGATCGACGTGCAACGCGGCGGTCCCTCCACGGGCATGCCGACGAACGTTGAACAATCGGATTTGAACATCGCCTGCTTCGGCGGTCACGGCGACTCCCCTCGCGTGGTCATGGCCCCGGCGAATGTGGAAGACTGCTTCTACATGGCCATCGAGGCTGTGAACATCGCGCGCAAATACAGCGTGCCGGTCATCTTCCTGACGGACCAAGGCATCGCCACGCGCATCGAAGCGATGCCCGAGCCGAACTTGGAAAAGATCTGCCAGGACATCAGCCCGGACCTTACTCCGGTCACCGATCACAAGCCTTACGATCTGGCCGCGAACGACGGCATCACGCGCCATCTCGCCCCCGGCACCCGCGTAGCCAGTGGCAAGTATCCCGTGGTCACCGGTCTGGAGCACGATGAGCTCGGTCACCCGACTGGTTCGCCGAAGCTGCACGTCCAGATGGGCGCCAAGCGCCGCAACAAGATCAAGAAGCTCGGTGCTGAATTGCCGTTGCCGAAGGTTTATGGACCTGATGAAGGCCAGATCCTGTTGGTGAGCTGGGGTTCCAGCCAAGGCCCGATCCGCGAAGCCGTGGATCGCGCGCGCGCCGCGGGCGAAGCCATCTCCGGCCTGCACATCAAGTATCTCAATCCGCTGCCGAACGATCTGGACAAGATCTTCAGCGGTTTCAAACACATCTTCGTCGTGGAACTGAACGACGAGGGCCTCTACGGCTACGGCCAGCTCTGCGCCATCCTCCGCGCGCGCTACTGCAACCCGAACATCCGGGGCATCACCAAGGTGGACGGCCTCACTTGGAAGGTGCGGGAAATCCTCGACTACGCGCACAAGCTGGCCAAGTAACCTCAAT
>JAJNBN010000008.1 GCA_021156225.1 Verrucomicrobiota bacterium
CTCCCTCGCCACGCCTAGTCTCCACCAGTTTCTCCTGCGCAGCCGACCTCAACCCATCTTTCCAGACAGTCTCCCTTCGTTGTGATGACGGAGGTTTTGAAGTGGCTGGCGAGGGTTTGGTCCGGTGAGGGTGGACTGGTTGCTACAGTACCGCAGGACAGGAGGCAATCGCGCAGGAAACATAAAACGGATCAGACGGGAAGGCGCGCTTCAGGGGAGTAATTGCATTACGGGCGTATAGTAAATAGTAGATGGTTGATGGTGGATTGAAGGAAGGTCGAGGCATTCCAAGCCGCTTGGCTTTTTTCAATCCACCCAGTGAACTGAACTTGCTTAACGTTAAAGGCGGGTCTCTGGAGGATTATCTCGCCGAGGTGGAGCTCGGCACTCCGGGCTCAAAAACTCGTTGACGGTAGGGGGACCGCCGTTACCATGCCCGTTCGGTTTTTTGACTGAACTTGGAACCTAAATTCGAAAATATATGGCTGTAAAAGTTGCTATCAACGGTTTCGGGCGGATTGGCCGGTTGGTCTTCCGCGCGATGGTGGAACAGGGTCTCGTGGGCAAGGACGTGCAGGTCGTCGCCGTGGGCGATATCGTTCCCGCTGACAACTTGGCCTACCTCTTGAAGTATGATTCCACCCAAGGCCGCTTCAACGGCACGGTGGGTTCCAAGAAGTCTTCAGCTGACAAGGCGGAAGACGATGTGTTGATCGTGAACGGCCAGGACATCCTGGTGGTAAGCGCCAAGAGCCCCGCTGAATTGCCCTGGAAGGCGCTCGGCGTGGACGTGGTGATCGAATCGACCGGTCTCTTCACGGAAGCGGACAAGGCCAAGGGCCACATCGCCGCGGGTGCGAAGAAGGTCATCATCTCCGCTCCGGCGAAGGGTGAAGACATCACGGTCGTGATGGGTGTGAATCATGAGAAGTATGATGCCGCGAAGCATCACATCATCTCGAACGCGAGCTGCACGACGAACTGCCTGGCGCCGCTGGTGCACGTCCTCTTGAAGGAAGGTTTCGGCATCGAAGAAGGTCTGATGACCACGGTGCACGCCTACACCGCGACGCAGAAGACGGTGGACGGCCCGAGCAAGAAGGACTGGAAGGGTGGCCGTACGGCAGCCCAGAACGTCATCCCGAGCACGACGGGTGCCGCCCGCGCCGTGGCGCTGGTTTGCCCGGAAGTGAAGGGCAAGTTGACGGGTGTGGCCTTCCGCGTGCCGGTTCCGACCGTGTCGGTTGTCGACATGACCTTCAAGACGGTGAAAGAGACCAGCTACGCTGAGATCTGCGCCGCGATGAAGAAGGCGAGCGAGACGTATCTGAAGGGCGTGCTGGACTACACCACGGACGAAGTGGTGAGCAGCGACTTCATCCATCACACGGCCTCGTCGATCTTCGACGCCGGCTCGGGTGTGGAATTGAACAGCCGCTTCTTCAAGCTGGTGAGCTGGTACGACAACGAATGGGGTTACAGCAACCGCGTGGGCGATCTGCTGAAGTACATGATCGCGAAGGGTCTGTAATTCGGATTCGCTAAGAATTGCGACGGCGGCTTGGGTGACCAAGCCGCCGTTTTTTGTTTTTAAGGAGCGCGGCTTTTAAGCCGCTTCAACGGTCGATAGCCAAGAGTTGAGAGAACGTTCAGGCCAAGAATGGGTGTTTTTATTGGATGCTCAAAAGAAATCATACCGCTCATTAAAGTTAGGACATTGAAGCGGCATAATGCCGCGCTCCATTCGCTGCGGAAGCGCTTGGCCTTTAATTCCATGATTGAATACCCCTGCCCTTCTATCAGTCAAAACCGGTGGACAGAATGATGGGCTGCGTTTAGTGTGCGGCCATAGAAAACTCTGATATTTATGCGTAAATTACTCGCCCTGTTGGTATTGGTCGGCAGTGTGGCTCTTACCCAAGCCGAAGAAGTGAAGCTGAAGGTGGAAGGCATGGTCTGCGAAGAAGGCTGCGTGAAGTCCGTGGACAAGGCTCTCGGCAAGCTGCCCGGCGTGACGAAGAAAGAAGTGAAGATCGGCACGGCGGATGTGACGTTCGACGCGGCGAAGACGTCCAAGAAGGACATCATCGCGGCGATCGAGAAGGCCGGCTACACGGTCACGAAGTAAGCCACACCGAATAGTTTTCAGAACCGGCCATCTGGAAACGGGTGGCCGGTTTTATTTCTACACGCTCACAGCGTCTGCTTTTTGGGTACGGCTGGAATGCCCCGTTTGCCCGAGGGCACCCGCCAGCCGGTGCCCATCAGCGCATCGAGGTAAGGATAGGCGGTGAGCTTCCGGGTGATCTGGTTGTAGTGGTAGAAAGTGTAGCTGTTGTTCCGCAGCGGGAATTTCAGCGGTTCACGCCACATGGGGCGGAAATCATTCATCGCCAGCAGGTAAGACTGGCCGTTGGAACCATCGCTGGAGGTCTGCACGATCACCTGGTCATCCCAGAGGTCCAGCGCGTAATAAGGTTCCGTGAGCGGAAACACGCTGCGTTTCCAGGCGATGTTCAAGGACTCTTTGCCATCGGCGTCGGTCTTGCGCTGGTAACGGTGGGTGTAGCCATCGCGATCGCGGAAGCCATCGTCCAAAGTACGGGTCACCACGCCATAGGTGGAGAGCGTGAACGTCTTGAAGACAGGCTTGGGACCGGGCGCGAAGTAAACACCGTGGACTTCCCGCCAATCCAGCGCAGGCACCAGATGTAGCCGGGCTTTCTCATCCGGCACGGGGAGTTCAAAACCTTTCGGGAACACCAGCGGGAGGTCTTGCAGCAATTGGCCGACGAAATTGAACTTCACCAACCGCCAGCCGGTGTTGTCCTTGCGCGTGAGACCCCAGAGCGCGCCATCATCCAAGATGTGGAGCGCATAGATGATTTGGCCGGGCGGAAAGATATACTCCTGCTGGGCCTTGCCCTCGGGATCATAGGCCTGCACGACGCTGCTGCCGGTGCCTGGGACCACGCCCCCGACATAGAACCAGTTGAAGGCTGCCAGCGTGAAAACCGTTTCCGCACTCGGTTGCAAGCTGGCGGATAAAGCCACGACCCGCTCGGTAAGCTGCAACGGTTTCGTCTGTGCTTGCGACGGCACGCCCGCCGCAAAAATCATCAAAATCAAGAGCAGCCCAAGCTGCCGGAACATCTTGCTCATAAGTATCTGCCTAACAAAAATCGCTTCCAGTATACTATATCTGACGGAAAATGCCGAGGAAATAGTCAGCCCATGCGCTCAGCCGCGGTTTTGGCGCCGTGAAAACTTCCGTAATTGTGAGTCCAAGATTGCCTCGCGCGGACTTAAAACCTTAATCTGGCTTTTATCCCATGGGCTGCTGCCTTGGCGGAAGCCGTGTTTTATCCATGAAGAACGCACTTAAGTTACTAGGCTGGACGATCGTGGTGCTGTTAGGCGTGTTTGCCTATGCCGTCATCGCCTTCAAACGCGGCGAGCCGATCAATTCGGCCTATATCCTCATCGCCGCCGTGTGCAGCTACGCCATCGGCTACCGCTTTTATTCAGCGTGGATCGCCGCCAAGGTGCTCACGCTAAATGACCGGCGCGCCACTCCTTGTGAGGTGCAGGATGACGGCAAGGACTTCGTGAAGACGAACAAGTGGATCGTCTTCGGCCACCACTTCGCCGCCATCTCTGGTCCGGGACCACTGGTGGGACCGGTGCTCGCCGCGCAGTTCGGATATTTGCCCGGAGCGCTCTGGATTCTCATCGGCGTCGTGCTGGGCGGTGCGGTGCAGGATTTCGTTATCCTCTTCAGCTCCATGCGACGGAATGGCAAGTCGCTCGGCCAGATGGTGAAAGAGGAGCTGAACACGACGGCGGGTTACATCGCGATGTTTGCGATTCTGGCCATCATGGTGATCCTGCTCGCGGTGCTGGCGCTCATCGTCGTCAAAGCGTTGGCGGAGAGTCCGTGGGGTGTTTTCACGGTGGGGGCCACGATTCCCATCGCCATGTTCATGGGTTGTTACCTGCGCTACCTCCGGCCGGGCAAGGTGATGGAGGTGACGGTCATCGGCATCGTGTTGCTGTTCCTCGCGGTGTGGGGTGGCAAGTTCGTCCATGAACATGCGGAATGGGCGAAGATGTTCACGCTGAAAGAACTGCCCATCGCGCTGTCAGTGATCGTTTATGGTCTGGCGGCCAGTGTACTGCCGGTGTGGCTGCTCCTGGCCCCGCGCGATTACCTCAGCACGTTCATGAAGCTCGGCACGATCTTTTCGTTGGCCATCGGCATTTTGATCGTGCTGCCCGTCTTGCACATGCCGGCCGTCACCCCGTTTGCGGAGACGGGTGAAGGGTTGGTATTCGCGGGTAAGCTTTTCCCGTTCTGTTTTATCACCATCGCGTGCGGGGCCATCTCGGGTTTCCACACGCTCATCTCCAGCGGCACGACTCCGAAGATCATCACACGGGAGGGATATGCGCGACCGATCGGCTATGGCGCGATGTGCCTGGAATCACTGGTGGCCATCATGGCGCTCATCGCGGCCTGCACCTTGGACCCCGGGGTTTACTTCGCCATGAACATGAAGGGCACACCGGAAGCGACCGCGGCCACAGTCACCGCCGCCGGTTACCCGATCACGGTCGCACAGATGGAAATCGAGGCGAAATCCATCGGTGAACACACCCTGTTCGGGCGCACGGGTGGCGCGGCCACACTCGCGGTCGGCATGGCTCACATCTTCTCGAAAGTCGTGGGCTCCCGCTGGCTGGACCTCTGGTATCACTTCGCGATCATGTTCGAGGCGCTCTTTATTCTCACCACCATCGATGCCGGCACACGCGTAGGACGCTATCTGTTGCAAGACCTGTTAGGACACGTGTGGAAACCGCTCGGTGACACCAAGAGCATGACCGCGAACTTCTTCGCCAGCACCTTGCTGGTGGTGGCTTGGGGCTATTTCTTGGTGCAGGGCGTGCTCGATCCCCTTGGCGGCATCAATTCCCTGTGGCCGCTCTTCGGCATCGCCAATCAATTGCTGGCCGGCATCGCCTTGTGTCTCGCTACGACGGTGATCTTGAAGATGCAGTTGAATCCGCCCGCCTCCAGCCCGGAGAATCCCAAGCCCGCGCCGGGCAAGCCCATCTACGCGCTCGTCACCATCATCCCGCTCGTGTGGTTGATGACCGTCACGATGACGGCCGGGTATCAGAAAATGTTCCATGAGAAACCGGCCATCGGCTTCTTGGCCAAGGCCAATGAACTGAACGGCTCCTTGCCCAAGCTGGAAGACGCGCTCAAAGCCGCTCAAACCTTGGGCGAAGCGAAAGCGATCGAAGCGGCGCAAAAGGCGGTGAAAAACAATCGCGTGCAGCATTTCAACATGATGCTGGATACGGCGGTGACCGGCACGTTCCTTGTGATGGTGGCCATCATCCTCATCATGAGCATCCGGGAATGGGCGCTGCTCTTCGCCCGTAAAAAGCTCGCGCAGTTGCAGGAGAGCCCGCCGGTGTGGCTGCCCGAATATGCGGTGGTGGAAGGCAAGCCCTTCAACTGGTTCGGCCTCGCTTCACTCATCTTCCTGATGGCCAAGGAACTTTCGACCGAGGCAGCCATCGAGCGTGAACAGCAGCGCGCGGTGTATGAATGCGCCCCTGTGGCAGGGGACCAAGTCGTGGTCAGCCTGAGCGGTGGCGATAATCTGCCCAAGGTGGCGGCACCGCTCACGACCGGTGAAGCTTACGAGAAGGTGACCGAACGCCGGTACGAAGGCGTGACCCGCTGCTGCTGACCTGTTAGCGTCTCTGTGCATGAAGCGTATCGGCCTCTTTGGCGGTTCGTTTGACCCGGTGCACTGCGGCCATCTCCTGATGGCCCGTGCGGCGATGGAAGAGGCACAGCTCGAACGGATGATCTTCATCCCGGCCGCGCAATCTCCCTTCAAACCCGGGGGCAGCAATACCCCGGCAGTCCTGCGGGGAGCCATGCTGCGACAAGCCTTGGCGGGTCAAACACAGTTTGAGGTGGATGAACTGGAGATGCATCGCGGTGGGGTGTCTTACACGATTGATACGGTGCAAGAGTTTCAACGGCGTCATCCCGACGCACACTTCTGGTATATCATCGGGGCGGATCATGTGCCGTTGCTAACCAAGTGGCGGGAGGCTGAAAAACTGGCTTCTTTAGTCGAATTTCTGGTCATTCCCCGGCCCGGTGAACCGACCACCCCCTTGTCCGAACCGTTTCGGGGCCAAGTGTTAAGGGGGTTCCCCTTCGGCGTTTCCTCCACCATTATCCGGGAACGGGTGAAGGCGGGATTGCCCATCGACCATCTGGTGCCGCCGGTGGTGGTAGAAACCATTCGTAATAATCGGCTTTATCTTTGATGCCGGATTGCCCACTCTCTGCGGCAACATGGAATCGAAGAAGCTGGCGCTCGCTTGTCGCGAGTATGCCGATAACCGCAAGGCCGAGAACATCGTGGTGCTGGACATGCGTCCGGTTTCCACCATAGCGGACTATTTTATCATCGTCACCGGCTCCAGCGAGCCGCATCTGCGCGCCATCTCCGACGAGATCGAAACGAAGGTGCTGCAGAACTTCGGCGTGCGCCCGCGCGCCATTGACGGCACGGTCCAGGGCTCCTGGATGGTGTTGGATTACTTCGATGTCATCGTCCACATCATGAAGACGGACGCCCGCGAGCGTTACGACATCGAGGCCCTGTGGAATGATGCGCCACGCGTGGATCTCAAAGCTACGATGGAAGAAGCCGAGCCAACCCCTGCTACCGAAGCTGCGCCCAAGCCGAAGAAGAAGGCCGCCGCCAAAAAGACGATCGTGAAGAAGGCGGCCAAGAAAGCGGCGAAGAAAAGCGCTGCCGAATAGTTCGCATTCCCAGCCAGTCGGCTCGCTGACTCCTCTCCCCAGCCCTCTCCTTGTTTGAGGAGAGGGAGAACATTTTACGCGATTGGCTGAACCCTCAGCCTTTCGGCTTACCCCATCGGCGTAGTGCCGCTTCCAGTTCCTTCGGGCGGACGGGTTTGCTGATGTAGTCATCCATTCCCGCTTCGAGGCATTTTTCCCGGTCGCCTTCCATCGCATTGCCGGTGATGGCGATGATCTTGGGGCGTTTCTCTTCCGTATAACGTGAGCGGATTTCCCGCGCGGCTTCGAAACCGTCCATCTCTGGCATCTGCACGTCGAGGATGACAATGTCAAAAGGATGTTGCTCCAAGGCAGAGAGCACTTCGCGGCCGTTGGCGGCCATCTCCGGGCGGTAACCCATCTTGTGCAGATAGGATTGGCCCACCTTCAGGTTCACCGGATTATCGTCGGCCAGCAAGATGCGCAGAGGCATTTGCATAGCGAGCGTGGCATCGAGATCCGTGCGAGAGAGCGGCTTGCGCGTCGCATCCACGCTTGTCACGGCCCGCGTGAGCGCTTCAAACAGCGACGAACGCCGGGCCGGCTTGGATACGCTCTGGGTGATGCCCAGTTCCTGCATGACCGTATCAGAAGTGCGCAATCGCTGCGTGGACAGCAGGACTAGTGGCAGGTTCTTTCCGGCGGGCAAGGCGCGGATTTGCGCGAGCAGTTTTTCCATCTCCACACCGGGTAACTCGCGGTCCAGCAAAAGCACATCGGGCGGCGGCGTCTGGTCAAGGCGCGTGAGCAAGCCCGCCGCATCAACAGTGAACTCCACATTCATGCCCCACGGGATCACCATCTGGCGCAGTGATCGGCGGGAGGATTCATGGTCTTCCACCATGAGCAGTTTCTTGCGGCGCAAGGCAGAGCCCAAGCCGGTCACTGTATCATACGGCTGGTCTGCCGCATCCCCCCGGATGGTGAAATGAAATCTGGATCCCTTGCCTTCCTCGCCCTCCAGCCAGATCTCGCCGCCCATCAATTCCGTGAGGCGTTTGCAGATGGCCAGCCCCAGACCGGTGCCGCCGAACTGGCGCGTGGTGGAACCGTCCACCTGGCTGAAGGATTTGAAGAGCCGGTCCTGTTTGTCCTGGGGAATGCCGATGCCCGTATCACGGACGCAGAAGTGCAGTCCGACGGCGTGATTGCTCACCTCCACGACCACCTCCCCTTTGGCGGTGAACTTGACGGCGTTACTGACGAGGTTGACGAGAATCTGCCGCAACCGTGTGACATCTCCGTAAACCATCAAGGGCACGTCGTCCTCCGCGACGAATGCGAGGTCGAGCCCTTTCTCGGCGGCCTTGGAGGCGAGCAGTTCCAGTGATTCCTCCACGCAGGTGCGGATCTCAAACGGATGACTCTCGATCTCCAGCCGGCCAGACTCGATCTTGGAGAAGTCCAGGATGTCGTTGATGATGGTGAGCAACGCTTCGGCACTGGTGCGGATGGTCTCCACGTAATCCCGTTGCTCGTGCGACAGCTCCGTCTCCGCCAGCATGGCCGTCATGCCGATGACACCATTCATGGGCGTGCGAACTTCATGGCTCATGTTCGCCAGAAATTCAGACTTGGCTTTGGTGGCATCTTCCAATTTCTGATTCAGCGAGAGCAGGGTCGTGTTGCTGTCCACCAGTTCGAGCTGGCTCTCACGCAGGGCACGATAGGCTTCATCGCGTTGCAGCTGGCCCACATAACCGCGCGTATGATAACGAATGCGCGCGATGAGCTCGACGCGGTTCGGCAGCTTGACGAGATAATCATCGGCACCGGCGGCGAAAGCCTCGCTCTTTGTGGCGGGTTCATCCTGAATGGAGAGGACGATGATGGGGACATTGCGCGTCTGTGGATCTTCCCGAAGACGGCGTACCAAAGTGATCCCATCCATTTCTGGCATGACGAGATCGAGCAGGATGACCGTCGGGCGCAAGGTCAAGGCGAGGGCCTGTGCTTCCAACGGGTTCGGACAGTAATGGAAATTGATATCCGATTCACCCGCGAGACTCCGCCGTACAGCCTCAGCGATGATGGACTGATCGTCCACCAGCAAGACCATAGTAGGATAGTCCGTGGGTCCCCTCATTTGACCCACATTAACGTTTCGGGGCGGAGCTGGCGAGTAGTTTTACTAACCCAGCAGCGACATCACTGACGTTCGCCACCATCGGCTGACGGCGGGCGTTCGTCCGCCTCGGGACGAGGCTGGCGTTCACTGCTTTCGCTTCGCGCAGGACGTTCGCCACGCTCCGATCGCGCTGGCCGCTCTTCACCCTCAGGCGGTGCCGGACGTTCACTGTCGTCCGATCTCGGTTGACGTTCGCCGCGTTCACTGCGGGCGGGACGGTTACCACGTTCGGGTCGGGATGACCGTTCGTCACCTTCCGGGCGAGCCGGGCGGTCACCACCTTCAGCCCTGCCTTGGTGATCTCCTTCGCGAGGTTGCCGTTCACCACCTTCGCGAGGCGGGCGCTCACCCGATTCAGATCGGGAAGGGCGTTCGCTGCGCTCAGGCCGTCCGGGGCGGTCACCCGCTTCCGTCCGGGGTTGGCGTTCATTGCCTTCACCGCGCGGCGGCCGTTCGCCACGGTCTTCGCGGGGCTGACGTTCGCCACCTTCACGAGGCGGGCGCTCACCACGTTCGGGACGCGGTTGACGTTCCCCACCTTCATTGCGAGAGGAGCGATCACCGCCCTCGTTTCTCGGTTGACGGTCGCCACCTTCGCGAGGTTGGCGTTCTCCACCTTCCCGGGATTGACGTTCACCCCCATCGCGAGATTGGCGCTCGCCACGGTCACCACGTTCCTCACGAGGCTGGCGTTCACCGCGATCAGAGCGCTGTCCCCGTTCGCCACCTTCTTGTCTCTGCGGGCGTTGTGGTTGCTGCGGCGGGCGCGGAGGCGCGGACTGGGCGCGGGCCAGAGATTCTTGCAAGCGCTCGATCTCAGCTTTGTCACCTTGTATTTCGGACAGCGCGATCAATTGCTTGATCGCCTCGACGTGATTGCCATCAAGCTGGAGCACACGCTTGTAAGTGGCCGTAGCTTTGACCGTATCACCTAGGGCGTCCTGGATCAGACCCATCAGGTAATGCGCATCCGGATCGGCTGAACCGCCCGCGAGCAGGCCGCGTAAACTGGTCTCCGCTTGCGCGAGTTCGCCCGTCTCAGCGTAATCCTTGATGTCCTCCATGACGGAGACGGTATCCTCAACGGAAGCGGAACGACGAGGCGCCTGCGGTTCTTTGGGAGCTTGCGGCGGTTGCTGCTGTTTGGGAGCGGGCTTTTCCGGTTTGGGCCGGGGTGGCCGCGCTTCCTGCTTGGGCTTCGGTGCTGGAGC
Organism: Verrucomicrobiota bacterium; assembly: GCA_021156225.1. Lineage (GTDB taxonomy): Bacteria > Verrucomicrobiota > Verrucomicrobiia > Limisphaerales > JAEYXS01 > JAEYXS01. The sequence continues at coordinate 10,241 of JAJNBN010000008.1, forward strand.
AGGAGCTGCCGCATCTCCTTCGCCTTCCGCAGACTTGGCCGGAGCTTCAGTGGCAGGAACTGCTTCACCTTCTGACACGCCTGCGGCGTCTCCGCTGGCTTCAGCTTTGGCTGCCTCTTCTGGTTTGGCTTCACCCGCCTGACCTTCGACACCCGGTTGCGGTTTCGGTCTTTCCTGACGAGGCGGGGCCTGACGGAAAGCGAACGCATGCGGGATGCGCAACGTGCGGAAACCATTCGCGAGGAAAATCCCGCCTTCACCCGCCGCCACAAAGATGACGCCATCCGGCTTCAAGAGCTTGCGCAAATGGCTCAACGCCTTGGCCTGATCAGGCCGCGCGAAGTAGATGAGCAGATTGCGGTTGAAAACGAAATCGTACGGCTCACCGCTGGTGACGCTTTCCAAAACCAGCATGTTTCCCTGGCGGAAACGCACCTGGCTCTTCCAATCAGCAGTCAGCTTCCATGTGTCTTCTCCCGCCGCAGTGAAATGCTTCTCCCGATAATCTTCCGGACACTTGCGAAAAGCGGGCGCCTTGTATTCGCCGTTCTGGGCGAACGCGAGCGCGGCCGCGTTGATATCCACGGCATCCAGAATGTATTGGTCCGGCGTGATGCCTGCATTGGCCAGGGCGGCGGCGATGCTGTATGCCTCTTCACCCGTCGAGCAAGGCAGGCACAGGATACGCAGCGGTGTCGGATCTTTCTTCAGCTTGTCTTTGGCCAGCTTGACCAGCGTTTCAAACGCGGCGGGATCGCGATGGAACCATGTCTCCGGCACAGCGGCCGTTTGGATCAAGCGTTGCTGCTCTTCCGGGTCTTGTTCCAGCCGTTGCTGATATTCTTCGGGTTGCGTGAGGCCGAGGACGCGCATGCGGTCCTCGATCAAAGCAGTGGCTGCCGGATGAGACGCAGGGCGCAGCGTCAGACCGCTGGCTTTCTGCAAAATGAGGGAGAAAGGCTCCAAGTTCATGCGACCTCCGTCAGGATGCCAGCCGAGGCTGAGATTTCGGGTGAGGACGAGGTCACGGCATAAAAAGCGGTCGTGGTCTTACAATAAAAAATTAACATGGTTTCGGTGCGCTTCAGGCAGGGATCAACTGACCGGGGAACATGCAGGTGATCGCGCCGCAAGCGGCTTCGTTCGGGTGGTGGTTGACCGGAGGTCGGGGCTGTCGGCTATTCGATGCTGACGCCGGCTGCCCGCATTTCCTCGATGGCATTCTTGGAATCATCCGGTTTAAGATTTACGCCCCGGCAGCCTGCGGTCACAAGGTGGACGTTAAACCCGACGTGGCAGGCATCCAACGCTGTGAATTTCACACAGTAGTCGGTTGCCAGCCCGGCGATGAAAACGTCGGTCACACCCTGTTCTTTCAGGTAGTCCGCCAACCCGGTGGACTTGCGGTGGCCGTTGTCATAAAGGGCACTGTAACTGTCAATTTCGGGATCAGTGCCCTTGTGAAAAATTCGTTTGATACGGAAGGTGTTCAGGCCCTTGACGAACTCCGCGCCTTTGGTGCCCTGGACACAGTGGTCCGGCCAGAGGATCTGGTCCAAACCGTTAAGGTCGATGATTTGCCCCGGCTTCTGCCCGGGATGATTGGAAGCGAAACTGCCGTGATTTTTCGGGTGCCAGTCTTGCGTGGCCACGATGACGTCGAACTCGGTCTGGAGACGGTTGATCACGTCCACTACTTCGTCACCGCCACCGACGGCCAAGGCTCCCCCCGGCACGAAGTCATTCTGGACATCTACGATGATCAACGCCTTGTTGCTCATGCTTTCCCAGCAGGCTTTTTCGGAGCGTCCGGCTTGATCTCGAAAGTGAAGCCGTCCTCCAACATTTTCTGGTAACGTTTCTTATCGAAGCGGTAGAGCCGGGCAGGCGGCCCGGATTCACTGCTGTCGAACTCGCTCATCGGTGTGAGCATACCCGTCGCCAAAATCTTTTTCCGGAAACCCTCCGCGTCAATCGGATGTTCCAAGATGATCTCGTAAACCTTGCGCAACTGGTTCAGCCGGAACTTGCCGGGGAGGAGATCAAAAATGATGGGCGCGTAGATGACCTTGCCCTGCAAACGCTTGATGGCCATGGCCATGACCTGGCTGTGGTCAAAAGCCAGCGGGGGCAATTGCCGGATGGGATACCAGCAGGTATTCAGGGCATCTGAGCCGGCCACCGGACGGTGTTCCTTCAAGCGCACCAAGGAATAGTAGGCCACGCTGATGACGCGTTCGCGCGGATCGCGTTTGGGTTCACCGAAGGTGTAGAGTTGTTCGAGGAAAATCTTCTCCATTCCCGTCTCTTCCGCCAGCTCACGTTCCGCGGCGACGTCCACGCTCTCATTGATCTCCACGAAACCGCCGGGCAAAGCCCAGTGATTTTTGTAGGGATCGGCACCGCGCTGAATGAGGAGAACCTTGAGATCGTTTTCGTGGATGGCGAAGATGATGCAGTCCACCGTCACCGCAGGATGCGGGTACCGGTAGCAATACATGTTCTTCTTCTCTTTGTCCGCGCTCATAGGGTTTTTTCACCCGGCACTTGCCAACCACACCGCCCGCGAACACTCCTCGGGCATAGCCTTACAACGGCCTTGGTTCAAACCAGTTGCTTCAGGTCTGGCGAGAGTATTGCGATAAGCCGGGCCGATTTCCACAACATTTTAGGGTGTCGGAGGTTCTTCCAGTCCCCGGGCCTGCAAAATGAGCCGGGTTTTCAGCTCGTGGAGCTTTGGTTCCAGCCCCACCGGATAACTGTGTGGGTTCACAAACCGGCGAATGGTCGGGTGCACCAAGGAGAGCTGCTTCTGGGCATGAGCCCGGATCTCCGCCACCGGCGGGCTCTGGTAAACCGGCTGGCCATCCCGGTAGATCGGCACCAGCAAATCCGTATAAGGAGTGCCGCTCTTGATGGTCTTGCGCCGGGTCATATCGGCGGGGTCCACGATGACCGCCTTTTCCGGCACGCCGAACTGCTCATCATAAATCATGTCACCCACCAGCCCGTCTTCGCCATAAAAGCGCCGGATCTGCTGCACACCCGGGGTGGAAACTTTGATAGTTTGTTCGGACAACTTGACCTTGTACTGCCATTCCTCACCGGGCTTCCGGATGGCGGCCAATTTATATACACCGCCCAAGGCGGGCTGATCGTAGGCCGTGACCAAACGGGTGCCGACACCCCAAACGGAAATCTTCGCCCCCTGTTTCTTCAAGCTCTCGATGATGTACTCGTCCAAGTCATTGCTCGCCACGATGACCGTCTCGTGGAAACCGGCCTCGTCCAAAATCTTCCGCGCCTCAATGCTCAAATAGGCCAAATCCCCGGAATCCAAGCGGATACCGACCATTTTGAACCCTTTCAACCGCAGGCCTTTACCCACTTCAACAGCCCGTTTGACACCAATCAAGGTATCGTACGTATCGACGAGGAAAACGCAGTTGTTCGGCATGGCCTCTGCGTAAATCTGGAAGGCCTCTTCCTCCGTCTCAAAAGACATGATCCAGCTATGGGCATGAGTGCCTTTCACCGGGATGCCAAAGAGCTTGCCCGCCAAGACGTTAGAGGTGGCGGACGCGCCGCCGATGTAGGCCGCCCAACTGGCTGCCAAGGCCCCATCCATGCCCTGCGCCCGGCGAAGGCCGAACTCCAGCACGGGCTCGCCTTGGGCCGCTTGGCAGATACGCGCTGATTTCGTGGCGATCAGCGTCTGAAAATTCATGATGTTCAGCAGCGGCGTCTCTAGGATTTGGCACTGAATGATCGGTCCCTTCACCCGCACCAGCGGTTCGTGAGGAAAGATCACGGTGCCCTCCGGAACGGCCTCGATGTCGCAACTGAACCGCAGGTTCGCGAGGTAATCGAGGAAGCCTTGTTCAAAGAGCGGTTTTCCGTCATTGCCCGTGAGCGTGGCCAGATAGGCGATGTCGTCCGCCTCGAACTGATAGCTCTTCAGGTAATCGAGCAGGTAAGTGAGCCCGCAAGCCACGCTATAACCGCCCGAGAAGGGGTTGCGCCGGAAGAAAAGATTAAAGACCGCTTCCTTGTCCGCCACGCCGGCCTTCCAATAGCCATAGGACATCGTGAGCTGATACAGGTCCGTGGCGAGACTGAGCCGGTCGCGATAAAGTCGCTTGAGAATTTCCATACCTGGTCGGATGCACCCGGCATCCATGGCCCTATGCCGCAAGTGGTTTAGGGGTCGCGGTGGTTGCCAGACGCAGATTTCTAGCCGGGATGCGCGGATTTGTCGAAAGGTTTCGCCTCGGCCACCCGACCAGCAAAAAGCCGGACCCACGATGCTATTCGCGAGTCCGGCGGTGTTTTTCATTTAGCTCAGCTTAATCCAACTGGCCATACAAAGCCTGCTGTTGGCCGTGATTCAGTCCCAAGATCGCATTGATCAAGTTCTGCACCTGCTGTTCCAAGGTCGCCCCCGGAATGACGAATGTCGGATTGTTGAACTCGCCTTGGAAGGCCGTCACCAGCGTCTGCACGTGTCCTTGCGTGGTCGTCAACGCCGTTTGCAGTGCTGTGTTCTGCGCCGTCAACGTCGCCACCTGGTTCGTCAACGTGCCGTTCTGGCTTTGCAACGCCGCGATCAACGCCGCCTGTTGCGCCACCTGTGCCGTGAGCGCCGCAGTCTGCGCTTGTTCCGCCGTCAATGCCGTTTGCAGCTGCGCGTTCTGCTGTGTGAGCGTGGCCACCTGGTTGGTCAACGCATTGTTCTGCGCTTGCAACGAACTGATCGTCGCCTGCAACTGCGCCACCTGATTCGTGAGCGCATGGTTTTGCGCGGTCAACGTATTGATCGTCCCTTGCTGCTGGGCCACTTGGCTCGTCAACGCGTTGATCTGCCCGATCAACGCCGCCTTCTCCGCGTGGCACGCTTCCAAGTCCGCCTGCAACTGCGCATTCGTCACCACCAGCCCCGCGATCGTCGTGTTCGCATTCGCGAGCGCCGCTTGCAAGCTGGTCAATTGCGTTGCGAGGTCAGCATTCTCCGATTCGAGATCATCGATGAGCAGATTCAGATTGCCGAACTGCGAGGTCGGGACATGGTGCATGGGGTCATAGATTTGTGCACGGATGGTGGCCGACCCGATGATTCCGGGTGCCCCACCAATGAGGATCACGGCCCCATTGTTCAACAGTGCCGCCGCATGCAGGAACTGGTTTGTGACCATGACCCCAGCGGGAGAGAAGCTCCCTGTAGACGGATGATAGATCTCCGCTTGCACGGTCCCCGGAAAGGCAGACGAGACATTGGTCTGTCCACCCGCCATCAGCACCGTTCCATCTTGCAAGACCGTGGCGGTGAAGCTGAGCCGGCCCGTCAGCATGTTAGGTCCGGCAGTGAACGTTTCCGTCACTGGATCAAAGATTTCCGTGGTGGAGAGCACCGTTGTCACCGAACCCCCAACCCGTCCCCCGCTGATCAATACCTTGCCATCGGAAAGCAGGGTCGCTTGATGGGCGAACCGGCCGATCGAGGCTCCCCCGACCGATCGGAATGTTTCCGTGCCGGGATCAAACAGGTAAACAACCGGAGTGCCGTTGGTGCTGCTACCTAAGATCAGCACTCGCCCATCCTGCAAACGTGTAACGGATGGGAAAATGATCCGGTTGGTCATGACTCCGGAAAGCCGGAAGGAATTGCTCGACGGCTCATAAATCTCGCTTTGAGCGATGAAATTGGTGGTCGTGTCGCGTCCACCCATCACTAGGACACGGCCATCCGCCAGCGTGGCACTGAACCCGTCCGTCCGAGCCCGGACCATGGCGGGTCCCGGAACCGAATTGGAAATGCCCACGTTGTAGATTTCAGTGGAGTTTGTGATCACGGTCACGCCGGAGGTCAACCGGACTGACCCTCCCGAAAACAGGATGCGACCATCAGGCAGCAGATTTCCAGTATGTCCTGTCCGCACATCGTTGATTCCCCCCGCCAGATAAGAAGTCTCCGTTTTGGGATTGAAAACGCTTACGCTCCTGAACTGGGCGCTCGGATCGCCTGTACCAGCCTGGGTCAAGATTCTCCCGTCCGGCAGGCTGAAAATATGCGGACGTGATCTCGGCGGGATGATGCTGGGCAACAACCGGAACGGATTCGGCTGCAAGACATCCAACTGCGTTTCCAGCTCGCCAATGGTTTCATTCGCATACGTCAGCTCCGCCTGCAGTGTCGCATTCGTCACCGCCAATCCGTAGATCACATTCGTGGCGTTGTTATACATCTGCCAGAGTTGCTCATTCTCCAGCGTCAGATTCGCAAACTCCTGATAGAACGCGTACAGATCCTCCGGGCGCATGAACAGCAGCGGGTCAAATATTTCAGCCGATCTCAAAAAGGTTGCGTCCGTACGGCCCCCAGTGATCAAAATCTGGCCGCTCTCCAGAGCCGCCACGCGATGATCAGCCCGTCGCACCGCCATAGTGCCGACTTGTTCAGAAACACCCGTAGATGGATCGAATATCTCAACGGATGAGGTCGACACCAGAGGTCCGCCGGTCGTCGGCAACCAACCGCCCGCGATCAATATTTTGCCATCAGGCAGCAAGGTTGCTGAATGATTCCGGCGCGGCTGGATAATGTTTCCCAAAGCTGAAAACGTTCCCGTAGTCGGATCAAAGACCTCCACTTGGCTCGGATGTCCCGATACGGGCAGGATGCTGCTGCCACCGATGATGACCACCCGGCCATCCGGCAACAACGTGGCCGTCGCAAAGGATCTTTGCGCCAGCATCACTCCAGACCAATCGAAAGTCCCGGTGGCTGGATTGAACACCTCTGCCGTTTGTGACGCCGGCGAAGCTCCTCCGGCAAATAATACCCGGCCATCCTGAAGCATCGTCACCGTTGTCGCATCAGATGAGAAAGGACGGCTTACCCGCATGATGCTGCCTGTTGTGAATAGCCCTGTAGCCGGATTATATACTTCCGATGGTGCTCCTGGCACTGACGGAAAACTGCCTGACCCTCCCGCGATCAGCACACGTCCATCTTGCAACGTGACCGCTTTGGCGCTGAACCGCGCCACGTTCAGGTTGGCGATCACCGTTGAGTTGCCGCTGGCCGGATCAAATATTTCAGCGGCAGCGGTGACCGTGGAAGTCGCCGGATTCGTTCTTCCTCCCACAATCAGTATTCTTCCGTCCAAAAGCACGGTACTCGCGTCTGTCCAGCGGGTGATACGCAGACTTCCGATGCTTTGAAAGGCCCTGGTGTCGGGATTGTATGCCTCGATAGTGTTCGTTCCCGAAGTTGGCGGCGTGACATCGCCTTGCAGAACTACCCGGCCATCGGGCAAAGACAACGTTCGATGAGACGAGCGTAAAGACACCATCTCTGTCGCTGTCGGATAAGTTACGATATTTGATTGCGCGTGGGCCGCTTGCGGCAATAACGCCGCCGCCGCCAGACACACGCTGAGCAGCCTCCCTATACTTGATATGCTTTTCACTAATCTTCCTCCTAAATGCTTGTGTCCTTAAAGATCAAGGAAGGGATTGAAAAGCCATCACTACTCCGCGATGACAATCCTTCCTTGGAAAGGATTAACAAGTGCGAAGAGTATGCCCGTTTCTCCCGGAAAAACCAAGCGGTAATTGGTCTTGTAACCCAACTATTTGTTATCCCAGAGCGACATTGTTCATTGTCTTTTGCGGAACCTTTTTCCCATCAGCCACTTCCGTCAATCCGTTGACTCTCCGCCACCCATGGATTAGATATTCGGCATGCTGCCTATCACCAGCCGCCTTGGCTTGCCCGTCTGCCTCTCCGCTGTCACGAGTCTCCTCTCCTTCGGTGCCATCGCCGAGGAAGGCGATTGGAACCGCTGGCGTGGTCCGAACCACAACGGCATTGCGGCGACGAATAAGCTCAGCGCTGAGTTTCCCCTCGCCGCGCCCAAGCAATTGTGGAAGGCGCAGATCGGCACCGGCTTTTCTTCCGTCGCCGTCAGTGATGGGAAAGTTTACGCCATGGGCAACACGGCCAACAAAGACACCGTGACCGCTCTGAACGTTGCCGATGGCAAAGTCGTCTGGTCTCACAGCTACGATGCCCCTATCGACCCCAATCTCTATGAAGGCGGTCCGAACTCCACGCCCACGGTGGATGGCGATAAAGTTTATACCATGGGCCGTCGCGGCCAGGTCTTCTGCTTCGACAAGGCGACCGGAAAAGTGATCTGGTCCGATAATCTCGCGCAGAAGACCGGTGCGCAGATACCCGATTGGGGCCTCTCCGGTTCCCCGCTCGTGGAAGGCAACGTCGTCATCTACAACATCGGCAGCGCGGGCACGGGTGTAGACAAGGCCACTGGAAAAATCCTCTGGCGCAGTGGTCCGGGCAAAGCCGGCTACGGCTCACCCGTTCCCTTCACCATGAATGGTCAGCGCGCGGTCGCCCTCTTTGCAGCGAAGGCGCTCGTGGCCTTGAATCCCACCACCGGCCAGCAGTTCTGGTCGTTCCCTTGGGAAACCAGCTACGATGTGAACGCCGCTGATCCCATCGTGATGGGGGACAGCTTCTTCATCTCTTCAGGTTACAACCGTGGTTGCGCCCTGATCACCGTGAAGGGGAATCAGCCGCAAAAAGTTTGGGAAAACAAGAACATGCGGACGCAGTTCAATCCCGCGGTGCTCATCGGTGGGATGCTGGTCGGCATAGATGGCAACACGAGTGAGCGCGCCACCCTGAAAGCCATCGACCCGCGCACCGGCCAGGTTCGCTGGGTGAACCAGCCCGTCGGCAATGGCGGTGTGATTGTGGTCAAGGATCAGCTCGTCGTGCTGGGCGGCAACGGGCAGTTGCTGGCCGGACCGGTAAGCGGCACCGGTTTCCAACCCAAGACCCGCGCACAAGTTCTCGGCGGCAAAACTTGGACCGCTCCCGCCTTCGCCCACGGCAAGTTCTACGCCCGCAACGCCAAAGGCGACCTCGTGTGCATGGACATGGGCGCGCAGTAAGGCTCGGCAGTCCCGACAGGAACTTCCCGAAAATAGCCCGCGATTTATCGTGGGGAAAAGTCAAACAAAACACCGGTGCCACCCGCCTTTTCAGGCCGATGACACCGGTGGATGTTTGATTCGCTAAATTATTTTCGCGGCCCGCTCGCTTACGCGATGGCGCGCACGGCGTCTGCCTGTTCCATCATCTTGCGCAGCTTCAACAGCGCCGAGTTCTGCAACTGGCGGATGCGTTCGCGCGTCACGCCGAATTTCTTGCCCACTTCTTCCAGCGTGCGTTCCTTGCCGCCGTCCAGGCCGAAGCGGTAACGCAGGATGTTCGCTTCGCGCGGGTCCAGGTGCTTCACCAGATCCTTGATCATGCTCGTGAGCGTCTTCTTCTCGAGATCTTCGTAGGCGTTCACGGCGCGCTCGTCCTGCACCAAGTCGCCCATCACGTTGCTTTCGTCCTCGCCGATCGGCTGGTCGAGGGAAGCCGGGCGCATCGCGGCCAGGCGCATCAGGCGGACGCGGCGGGTCTTGATGCCCATCTCCTCGCTCACCTCTTCGTCGGAAGGCTCATGTCCGAGCTCTTCCGTCAGGCGCGTCACCACACGGCGCATCTTGGCGATCTTGTCCACCATGTGCACTGGGAGGCGGATGGTCTTGGACTGGTTCGCCAGCGCGCGTTTGATGGATTGTTTGATCCACCAGGCACTGTAAGTGGAGAACTTCGCGCCCTTCGCCGGGTCGAAGCGTTCCACCGCCTTCATCAGGCCGATGTTGCCTTCGTTGATCAGGTCGAGCAATGGCAGTCCGAAATCCTCATAATCCCGTGCGATCTTCACCACGAGGCGGAGATTGGATTTGATCATGCGCTCCCGGGCGGCTTCGTCACCTTTTTTGATCCGCGCGGCCAAATCGATTTCGTCTTGTGCCGTCAGCAATTTCGTCTCGCCCACTTCGCGCAGGTAAAGGGTGTAGGCCGTGCGCGGCTCATACTCGGCATGGATCGGCTGGGCCGGTTCCGGCGTCCGCTCGACTTTCACCTCGGCCTCCGCCATGGCGGGCACAGCGGCGATCTTGATGGTGACGGGAAGCGCCGGATTGGCCGTCGTACGCAAGGTCACCAATTGGCGACGCGTGGTCCGGACGGAGCGGGAGCGGGTGGTGGCGAGTTTCATGTGTTTGATTCCAGATTTAAGGGTTTCAGCCTGCGTGTGTGTTTTACGTCCCAAAATGTGACCGTCTCTTTATTAGTCGGAAACAACTTACCGTTCGTTCAATTATTCTCCGAAGTTTTGCTTACCTGGCTTTTTCTATTCTTAACTGCCTCTGTTTCAACGTTTAGACGAAGTTAGTTCCCGTATTAACTCTCACTTAAAACCTCGCCCATTCTCTGACAGCTTGTCTTTGTCTAAC
>JAJNBN010000282.1 GCA_021156225.1 Verrucomicrobiota bacterium
GGAGTTCACTTTCAAGCCGGAACGTGAGGGGTATTATCGCATCGCGTATCTGACAAAAGACCAGGTGCCCAACCGCCTGCCGCAACCGATCAATACGGACACCACCGTGTGGGTGGCGAGCAACGCGACGACCGATACGGGTTACCGCACCGGCGGCATCTCGGTGATCGTGGACAAGGACACGTTCCGCGTGGGCAATGAAGCCTCCGTGATGCTGGTGGCCAATGGTGAACGCCGTTTCGTGCTCTTCAGCATCGAAGGCGAAACCCTCGACAGTTATCGCCTCGTGCGGATGGATGGTCCCACGAAGATGCTGCACATCCTCGTGGAAGAAAAGCATGTGCCGAACGTGTTCCTCAGCGCCGGCATGGTGAGCGAGAAACAATTCCACATGGACACGCGCCAGGTCATCGTGCCACCAACGAAGAATTTTCTCACGGTGGATGTGAAGCCGGATCGCGAGCAGTATCAGGCACGCGAAAAAGGTTCGCTCAAGGTCACGACGAAAGATGATGCAGGCAAACCGGTCAGCGCCGAAGTTTCCGTGGCCCTCGTGGATGAATCCGTCTATTACATCCAGAGCGATTACGCGGGGGATGTGCGGCAGTTCTTCTACGGCACGAAGCGGGCGAACATCACGCAGAACCAGAGCACGTTCAACCAGAAGAGCTACGCGAAGCTGGTGGAAGGGGCGAATAAACAATTGCTGGAGGAGGAGCAAGCCAAGCGTCTGGATGCACGGCGGCAGGCGGGGGATAAGATTCCGGCGGAAAACCAATACTATGCCGAATCAGAAGAGGTGGCCAGCCAGACACGCGAGCGGGGTATGGCCTTCGGCGGCGGTGCGGCTTTAGCTGCCGACGCAGCAGCCATGCCCATCGCCACCACCGCAGCACCCGCACCCATGGGCGCAGCAGCTAAGATGGAATCCCGTTCCGTTCTGCGCAAGTCCGTGGCAGCCGAAGGTGAGTTCAAACTGAAAGATAACAAAGCGATGGAACCGGACGCACCTGCAGTACAGGTGCGCAACGATTTCCGCTCCACCATCCTTTGGCAGCCCACAGTAGTGACGGATGCCAAGGGCGAGGCCACCGTGGAAGTGACCTACCCTGATTCACTCACGGGCTGGAAGGCCACGGCGCGCGCCGTCTCCAAGGGCAACCAATTCGGCAGTGACGATGCGGCCACCCGCACCAAGCAACCGCTGATCGTGCGCCTGCAAGCTCCGCGCTTCTTCGTGGTGGGTGATGAAGTCGTTCTCTCGGCAGTAGTAAACAACAACACCGGCGAAGAAATGAGTGTGAAGGTATCATTGGATTCCGCATTCAGCGGCACCTCGGCAAATGTGGACAAGCGCTTGCCAATCCCACATCTGACCTTCCAGCTCAGCGGTAATGATTACGCGGCTGCCGCCAAACCAGTCACGTTGAAGATCCCGGCCAATAGCGAAGCGCGTGCTGATTGGAAAGCGCGGGTGAACAAGGATGGTCCTATCAAGGTGAAGACCACGGCCATCGGCGGCAAGTATTCGGACGCGATGGAGAATGATTACCTCATCCATGAGCACGGCATTGAGAAATTCATCACCAAGGCCGGCAAAGTGCGTGGCAGTGAGATCACGTTGAAACTCGATATCCCGAAGGAACGTAAGCAGGAGACGACGTCGCTCACTGTGCAAGTCTCTCCGAGCATGGCGGTGACGATGCTCGATGCGCTGCCTTACCTGATCGATTATCCCTATGGTTGCACGGAGCAAACGATGAGCCGTTTCCTGCCCGCCGTGATCACCGCCAAAACATTGAAAGACCTAGGCCTGCAACCGGAAGACGTGATGAGCAGGGTCTTCGGCGGCATCGAGCAGGCGCATGTGGCGAACACACAACCCAAGGGTAAGAAAAATCTCGAACGCCTGGATGACATGGTGAAGGGCGGCCTCGCGCGGCTGTATGACTTCCAGCATGGCGATGGTGGTTGGGGCTGGTGGAAGCAGGGCGATAGCGATCGCTGGATGACGGCCTACGTCGTCTGGGGCCTGACTCTCGCCAAACAATCCGGCACCGAGATCAAGGCCGATGCTCTCGCCCGCGGTGCCGCTTACCTCGACAAGACTTTGGTGGAGGAAGAAACGAATCCCGACATGCAGGCGTGGATGCTGCATGCACTCGCCGTTTATATGAGCGCGGAAAAGACCGGCAAGATCTCGAAGTTCCAGCAAACAGCCTTCGATAATTTGTGGAAGAACCGGGATCAACTGAACGCTTATACGCGCGCCTTGTTCGCGCTCTCCGCGCATCACCTGGGTAAGGCGCAAGAAGCGAAAACGCTGATCGCGAACTTGGAGAATGGAGTGAAGAAAGATGACCGCCCGGACACGTCACTGCTCGTGGCAGGCACGCCGACGAACGCAGGTGTGATGGGCACGGCGCATTGGGGTGAGGACGGAGTCTGGTGGCGCTGGAGCGATGGCGGCGTGGAAGCCACGGCGTGGGGCCTGCGAGCATTGCTGACCATTGACCCGAAGAACAAGCTCGTAGAGCCCGTCAGCAATTGGCTCATCAAGAATCGTCGCGGTGCGCAATGGAGCAACACGCGTGACACGGCGATGGTCGTGCTGGCGATGAACGATTACTTGCGCGTGAGCGGCGAGTTGCAACCGGAGCTGGAATATGAGGTGTTCGTGAACGGCAAGAAAGTCGCGGACCGCAAAGTGAGCGGCGCGGATGTGTTCAACGCGCCAAGCCGGTTCACGGTCCCGACCTCGCTTATCAAGGATGGCGCGAACGATATCCGCATCAAGCGCAAGGGAGAGGGCGCGATCTATTTCGCGGCAGAAGCAAAATTCTTCAGCCTGGAAGAGCCGATTCCCGCAGCGGGGAATGAGATCTTCGTGAAGCGCGAATACTACAAGCTCGTAGGCCGTCCGACGCTGCTCAAAGGCTTCGTGTATGACAAGGTGCCGTTGAAAGATGGCGAGAGCGTGAAGAGCGGCGAACGTATCGAGACGGTCATCACCGTGGAGACGAAGAACAATTATGAGTACCTGCTGTTCGAGGATTTGAAACCCGCAGGCTTTGAAGCGGTGGAGATTCGCAGTGGGGAATCGCTCTATGCGCACGAATTGAAATCCGCTGCCGTGGAGCGCAAGCATGCGGCCGTCGAGCCATCGGCAAGTTCAAAGCTCAAAGTTCAAAGTTCAAAGGCGGCTACGCCGGGGATCGCCGCACGCAGGCCGGCAGTCACGCGTCCTTTGCCGCCGCAAAATGACGACCACACCGGGCGTTCACGCTGGGTGTATCAGGAATTGCGCGATCGCAAGGTGGCGCTGTTCATCGATAAATTACCGGAGGGCGTGTGGGAGATCCGCTATGATTTCCGCGCAGAGGTGCCGGGTGTGTTCCACGCGTTGCCCGTGCTAGGTCATGCGATGTATGTGCCGGAGATCCGGTGCAATGGCGCAGAGCTGCGCGTGACCGTCGTGGAAGGCGGGAAATAACGATGACGCGAATCAAAGAGCAACCAGCCCATTCTCACGTCCCGGTGTGCAGAGAGACCGATGAAATCAGGCGCCTTCTTCCGCCTCAGCGAGCTTGCGATAAAGCGTGGCCAGGCTGACGCCGAGTAACTCCGCCGCCTTCTCCTTGTCGTTGCCGGTGAAGGCCAGGACGCGTTGGAGGTAGGCAACTTCCTGCTCACGCAGGTAGTTTTTCAAAGGATTGAAAGAGCCGGACATGGACGTAGGGGCGGCATTGCTCGTGGTCGAAGCCGTCGCACCGCCACTACCGGGACCCACGGTGCGACCAGGATAGAGACCGGCACCATCCGGCACGCTGACCTTGGCGAGGTGCGCTTCATCACGGATATCCTCAGGCTCATTGGCATCGCCGAGCTTGTGCAAGTGCGGTGGCAGATCATCACGCATGATGGTGTCCCCGTCGCAAAGGGCGGAAGCACGCTCGATGGCGTTTTCCAGTTCCCGCACGTTGCCCGGCCACCCATGGGCCATGATGGCGGACATCGCCTTGCGCGTGAGCCGCAAGATGTTGCCGGTGCGCGGAGAAACTTTCTGGCGCAGGAAATGACCGACCAGCAAAGGGATGTCATCGGTCCGTTCCCGCAGGCTGGGCAACTGGATCGAGATGACGTTTAACCGGTAATACAGGTCTTCGCGGAAGGTGCCGTCCTTGATCCGCTTTTCCAACGGCTCATTCGTGGCGGCGACCACGCGCACATTTACATAGACCGGTGCGTTATCCCCCACGCGACGAACTTCCTTCTCCTGCAGCACACGCAGCAGACGGCTCTGCAACGTCGGCGACATCGAGCCGATCTCATCCAGGAAAATCGTGCCGCCATCGGCCTCCATGAACAGGCCTACCTTGTCATTGATGGCGCCCGTGAAAGCCCCCTTGCGGTGACCGAACAGTTCCGACTCCAGCAAGTTCTCCGGCAGCGCACTGCAATTGATGGGGATGAACGGGGCGAACTGGCGCGTGCTGTTGAAATGCAATGCCCGCGCCACGAGTTCCTTGCCCGTGCCGCTTTCACCCAAGATGAGCACCGTGCTGTCCGTCGAGGCCACGCGTTCCACCATCTTGAACACACCCTGCATCTTGTCCGAATTGCCGATGATCTGGTTGAACTGGTACTTCTTCTTGAGCTGCTTGCGGAGGTAAACGTTCTCGGAAATGGCCTGGTTGTACGAGAGGGCGCGCTGGATGCAGAGCCGCAACTCGTCCAGCTTGAAAGGCTTCTCCAGATAATCGTAAGCGCCCAGCTTCATCGCCTCCACCGCCGTATCGATGCTGCCGAAACCGGTGATCATGATGACACTGGCGGGCGGGTTCAGCGAACGGGCCTTCTTAAGGATCTCCAGCCCATGGGCGCGCGTGTTGTCCAGGTACAGGTCCGTAATGACGAGTTCGGGTGCCACCTCGGCGAGCGCCTCCAGCGCGGCGTTACCGTTGGTGAAGGGGTGGACGTCGTGGCCCTCGGCGCGGAGCATTTCCGTCACCATCTGGACCATCGTCATTTCGTCATCGACCAAAAGGACTTTCGCCATGCAAAGGTTAAGGTAAAAAAGAAGGAACGGGCCAGCAAGCCCGTTCCTTTCGTTTAGATTGTTGTTTTTCGGGCCTCCGGCTTACTTGCCGGGCGGGTTGATGATTTCGCTCATCTTGAAGATGGGCATGAACATCGCGATCACCAGACCACCGATCAGCACCCCCAGCACGACGATGAGCAAAGGCTCGATCAGGGACGTCAAACCGGCCAAAATCACTTCGATCTCTTCATCCAGGAAGTCTGCCACGCGCTCGAGCATCTGGTCGATCTTACCGGTCTGTTCACCGGCCGTCATCATGCGGATAATCATCGTGGGGAAGATGGGATGCTTGCCCAGCGCCGTGGAGATGCCCTCACCGCGTTCGATGTCCGAGGCGGCCGTGCGGATCGCCTTCTCCATCTGCACATGACCTGACGTG
>JAJNBN010000283.1 GCA_021156225.1 Verrucomicrobiota bacterium
ATTGGTTTTTCCGCGCGTGGTGATATTGGCGGTCAACGTGGTGAAGGCGGACTGAAAGGGGTGGGTCAGTTGCTGCTTCTGAAAGAAGGCATCCGCCAGTTCGGCGGTGCGGTCAGAGCAGCCATTGGCGAGACAGATGATCTCCGCCGTCAGACACTGGTCGGACAAATGCTTGAAGAGCGACTGGCGGAACAAAGAATCCAGCGTCGCTTCGATCGACTCTTCCTCATTCCAGGCGATGATGCCGATCGAGAGGTGCGGCGTATTTCTCATGTGTGTTTTTTGCACTGGCACAAAAGCGTCAAAGTTTCCGTAAACTCGACACGTAATAGGTAGTTAAGAAAGGTGCGGGCCGTAAGTGGGTCAAACTGCGTAAAGGAGGGGGCGAAAGACCCCATATCGTTTAAAATGGCTTGGACTACATTGGCGTTATGCAAATGGATGCGCCATTGGTAACCATCATCATGCGGTCATATAACGAGGCGTGGGCCCTGAAAGACACCCTGCCGGCGTTGCAGGCCCAGGATTACCGGAACTGGGAGTTGATCGTCATCGATTCCGGATCGACGGATGGATCTGCCGACCTGATCCGCCAAGCCCGGCCGAGATCCTTCATCCAGATCCCGCCGCAGGAGTACAACCCCTCACGGGTGATGAACCGGGGCATGGAGATGGCCCGGTCCGAGTTCGGTGTTTTCATCAACGCGGATGCGACGCCGCAAGGCAGCAACTGGCTGCGACCGTTGGTGGAGGCGTTGCAGAATCCCAAGGTGGCGGCGGTTTATGGGCGTCAGGTGCCGCGCGAGGATTGTCAGGCGGTTTATGCGCATGATTATGAGCGGTGCTTCGGTCCCGAGCGCGAGTCTGACCGGTGGGAACATTTCTTCAGCATGGCGAGCAGCGGAATCCGCAAAGACGTCTGGGCCCAACGCGGGTTCAGTGAGCGTTTCCAATATTCCGAGGACGATGAATACACGCGCTGGTGCCGGGAGAAAGGCTATGAGGTGCGATATGTGCCGGAATCGATCGCAATGCATTCGCACAATTATACGGCGGCGCAGGCATATAAACGTAGTTTCGGAGAGGGAAAGGCGCTCGCGGGGGTTTGGACGGGAAAGCCAGGCGAGTTCAACTGGCCAGCGAAAGTTTTGCTGGGTTGGGCGAATGATGCGCGCAAAGACCTCGGTTACTGCTGGAAGCGGCAGCGCCTCGCGGAGTGGCCGCATGCCATGGGTATCCGGTGGCAGCAACGCAAGGCCAAGTACGACGGATTCCGGGAAGGCTGGCAGACATATCGTGAACCAGGAGCACCTGCGCGTGTCGCCGCCCCGGTATCATCTATGGAGTAAATATGGATACGTTAATGAGCAAACCGCTTTACGCTGAGCCAGAGGGCGCTTCGAGTGTCAGTCATTGCTTCACGCGGGACGGGAGCCCGCAGATGGAAGACCAGATCCGCCAGATCTGCCAGTGGGTGATGGAAGGGCTCAGAAAGATTGTCCCGCTAAGGAAGCTGCAAGCAGTGCTGCTGGGAGGCGGTTATGGACGCGGGGAAGGCGGAGTGTTTCATGATAAGGACGGAGACATTCTCTATAACGACCTGGAATTTTACGTGTTTCTATCCGGCGTCACCCTGGTCAATGAAAAGCAGTATGGCCGGGCGCTCCACCAGTTGGGAGACGAACTGGGCAAGCGGGCGGGTGTGGATGTGGATTTCAAAATTCTTTCCCTGGCCAAGTTCCGTCGTAGTGAGGCGAGCATGTTTTACTACGATCTCGCCGTCGGGCACAAATGGCTGTACGGGCAGGAGGACTTGTTCAAGACGTGTGAGCATCACCGGAACGCGGGAAATATCCCGTTATCCGAGGGCACGCGTTTGCTCATGAACCGTTGCACCGGGCTGCTGTTGATAAAGGACCGGTTACGTTCGGGCACGTTGATGCCCGATTTTGCCACGCGAAATCTGGCGAAGCTGCAACTTGCCTTGGGAGACGTTATACTGACAGCGTATGGCCGCTATCACAGCAGTTGTCTGGAACGGGGTGAACGCTTGAAGCAGTTGCAGGCATTACCGGATTTTCCTTTTTTAGAAATGGTGCAGCGGCATCACGCGGTCGGGGTGGAGTTCAAATTACATCCCACCCGCAGTCACTTCAGCGAAAAAGAGATGATCGAGCTCTTCAATGAGCTGTCCAATCTGGCCCTCAAAGTCTGGCTCTGGGTGGAAACCCGACGGCTCGGTCATCCGTTCATCTCGGCGCGGGAATATGCCATGCATCCGGGCAACAAGTTTCCGACGACGAAATGGTACCGGAACTGGGTGGTGAACATGGTCCGGTTCGGGCCGGAAACGGCGATGCGTGAAGAGTCGTTGCGTTACCCACGGGAAAGACTCTTCAACACCTTGCCGATTCTCCTGTGGGAATCGATCTCCGAGCATGACCTTAAGCTCATGGACTATCTGCAGGAGCAATTGATGACGAATGCCAACACCCCAGAAGGTTTAGTGGAGGCCTACACCAACATGTGGGAGCAGGTCCGGTAGTTGAGGGCGAGAACAGGGCGATCGTCTGAGCTGCCTTACAAGGATTTCACGTAGGTCACGAGAAACCGCTCGATGCGCCGGAGTTGTTTGCTGGCTTCGGCATGCACCTGTGGAGCGCCATGCAACTCGCCTTTTCTGGCCATGGTTTGAAGTTCCGTAAACGCCGGAACGATGGCCATCATGCCGCAATTGGAACTGATGCCGAGGCCCTTGTGGGCCAAATGCTCGATCTCTTTGGCGGAGCCAGAGCGGAGGGCGGCCTCCATACCATTGATGACTTCGTTTGCCTGAGTGCGATAGAGGGTAATCAGCTCCTGAATTTGTTCCTTATCACCGCCACAGATATCCGCCAGACGATCAACTTCCACGGGAGGCGTAGGATCAGAATCCGGCTCAACGGCTGCAGGTGCATCCGTTGAAGCGGGCAATTGGATCTCCTGCGAGGGCAGAGGTATAGGAACGAGGTCCAAGCGGTCTTCCAACGACAGTTTGGCCCGATCTATGGCGGCTTGCAATTCCGAGGCTTTGACTGGTTTGCTTACATAATCGCTCATGCCTGCTGCGAGGCACTTCTCCCGATCGCCCTGCATCGCATTAGCGGTCATGGCGATGACGTAGAGGGGACTCTTCCAGCGGCAACGTTTCCCGGCCACCTGTTCCTGCCGGCGAATCTCGCGGGAGGCTTCATAGCCGTCCATCTCAGGCATCTGGCAATCCATGAAAACAAGGTCATAAGGGATCTGATTCAGTGCTTCCAAGGCTTCCAGACCATTACCCACGGCATGGGCAGTGTAACCCAGTTTCTGCAACTGGCCGAGGGCTACTTTCTGGTTGATGCTGTTATCTTCCACCAAGAGAATCTGTAGCTTCATACTGGGGGAAATGACCGGAGAAACTGATACGGGCTTGGCCGCACGCACAAAAGTTTTCTCCGCTTCTGCCCGGCCCATCACATTCACAAGACAATCGAACAGGCGGGATTGTTTGACCGGTTTAACCAGATAGGCGTCGATGCCGGCCGCTCGCAACTCAGCCGCAGTCAACATCTGGCCCAATGAGGTCAGAATGATTAAGCGGGTGTTGGCGATGGCCGGGTCCGCCTTGATGGTGCGCGCCAGGGTCAGACCGTCCATTTCCGGCATTTGCATGTCCAGCAAAGCGAGATCGTAAGGAGTGCCCGCATTCGCAGCGGCACGAAGAGTCTTTAGTGCTTCATGACCGCTGGCCGCACTGCCTTTTTGCATCTTCCAGGCGAAAATCTGGTGGCGCAAGATTTGGCGGTTGGTGGCGTTGTCATCCACCACAAGGACGCGCAAGTTGAAGAGGTCGTCATTGTATACCGGCACCGGTTTTATCTCGCCAAGCTGCTTCTCAAATTGTGCGGTGAACCAGAAGGTGGATCCTTTGCCGGTCGCACTTTGCACGCCGATTTCGCCATGCATCATGGCTACCAACTGTTTGGCGATGGCGAGACCCAAGCCTGTGCCGCCAAACTTGCGCGTGGTGGAATTGTCCGCCTGCGTGAACGCTTGGAACAGACGCGCTTGAACCTCTGCAGGAATGCCGACGCCTGTGTCGGTGACACTGAAACGCAAGGTGATCTGCGTGGCCGTCTCACTATCCTTGGTGACCCGCACGACCACTTCGCCACGTTGAGTGAATTTGATGCCGTTGCCCACAAGATTGGTGAGAATCTGGCGCAAGCGTCCCGGGTCACCCTGCAGTCGCGTTGAAACGTCGGGCAGAATGGAACTGATCAGTTCGATGCCTTTCGTTTGGGCGCGTTCGGCCAGCATGTCCACGGTGCCTTCTACCACATCCACGAGATCAAAATCCAGGTGCTCGAAATCCAGTTTCCCGGCCTCGATCTTCGAGAAATCCAGGATGTCATTGATAATGGTCAGCAGGGCATCGGCGCTGGTGCGGATGGTATCTGCAAACTCGCGCTGCAATTGATTCAGACTGGTGTCCATGAGCAGGCCGGTCATGCCGATGACGCCATTCATGGGCGTGCGGATCTCATGGCTCATGTTCGCCAGGAATTCGCTCTTGGCCTTCGCGGCCGCCTCGGCGGCTTCCTTGGCGTCACGCAGGGCGGCCTCCACCATTTTGCGTTCGGTGATGTCCTCGGAGATGCCCAGAAGGTAGAGCGGTTGCCCCTTGTCATCAAAGATGGGCACCTTACGAGTCAACAGCAGGCGCTTGCCCTTCGGTCCCAAATGTTCTTCCTCATATTCTACAAGTTTTCCGCCTTTGATGGTTTCACGGTCCCGGGCCACGTAAACATCAGCCTGTTCCTTGGGGAAGAAATCATAGTCACTCTTGCCGGCCGCCTCGGCACTGGTGCGGCCGAAAAGTTCTTCACCGGCCTTGTTCCACATAATGATCTTGGAAGTCTGTGCTTCCTTGATGAAGACGATGATGGGCAAATTCTGCAGAACAGAGTTCAGGAACGATTCCGAGGACTTCAAGGCATCAGCGACGCGTTCCCGTGCTTTCACCTCATCTTGCAGTTGGACGGTCCGCTCCACGACCCGTTTCTCAAGATCCGTGCGGGCACTCTGCAGTTCAGCATCACGCGCCTGGATCTGGGTGAGCATTCCGTTAAAGCCATCGATCAAACGGCCGAGTTCATCATTACCGTGTTTGGTGGCGCGGATCGCATAATTCCGTTCCGCGCCGACGGCATGAGCGACGCCCACGAGCTGGGTAATGGGGTCCGAGATGACGCGTTGCAACCGGGAGGCGAGCAGGAAGGCGACGACACCCACGGTCAGCACGATCAGGCCGCCGATCCAGGCGTATTGCCGCAGCCTAAGTTGCATCTCCTCCAAATCCGATCGCACGTAGATGGTGCCGATGTTTTCTCCAGCGAAGGTGATTTTGCGGAACAGTTCCAACGAGTCAGAGGCGAATTGATGGCTGTTGTCCGGTG
>JAJNBN010000284.1 GCA_021156225.1 Verrucomicrobiota bacterium
CATCATCTTCAAATATCAGCAAAAATAGGCCATTTTCAGGCCCTTTTCCTCAATTTCCCCCTGTTCCAAGAGGTCGGGACAGGCAGGTTTGACAGTGGATGATACGAGTACATAAGTGACATCATGCAAAATCTCATACTGAAAACTTTGACAGCCATCAGCGAGGTTCGCACATGGCTGAAAAAGACCGTTTTCGAGGGATTTCCTGTAACCCAGCGAGTTCGCAACCAACGCCACCCGGATAAAATTTTGCCCCTGCCATTTCATTCTTAAAACACAGCCATGAAAAACAAAACACACACACTCCTATTGGCCGCCTTCACTCTGCTGTGCGGCCAGCTCTCGGCGTGGAGCCAGACAGCCGACGCACTGGTCACCCAAGGACGCGCCGCCCTCGCCGCTCACGACATGCCCACGGCAACGCTGCGCTTCAGTGAAGCAGTGCAGAACAGCCCGAACCACGAAACGGCCAATTTCTTTTACGGCATCACCCGCTTGATGAATTCCGCGCAGTCGACAGCGGGCACAACGTTCCTGAACCAACTCGGCGTCAGCGCAGGCGGTAGAAGTCCTTATGATTGGACGGCGACCGTGCCCGAAGACGGCGCGGGTGATCCATTGGCGCCCGCCGGTGTTTCTGCTTCGGCGTTCGCCGGTCATTTGCGGAATCAGATCCTGCCGGAAGTCGTCGCCGCAGAAGCCAATCTAGCCAAGGTCGTGACCACCACGTTCCGGATATCACTGACGGCGGGTGAAACAGGAGGCAGTGCGGTGGACATGGACTATGCGGATGTACAAATGCTGAAAGCGTTGCTGAAGGCCTTTAAATACTGGATCTACACGGTGAACTCCTGGAATGCCAACATCCAGTTAACCGCTCTGAAAACACTGGCCGTCAATCACCAGTTGAATGCCCAAGCCTTGATTGCCGCCAACCCCTCTCTCTTCACATTGACCACGACGGCTGACCAGGCAGCGGCCCGCACTGCCTTTGAAGAATTCGTCACCTTCTATCAAAGCGCCTCTGCGGCCATCCGTGGCCGGGCTTCACAGACGGATCTGCTGTTCCAGTATGACGCCGAAATGAGCACCCGCGAAGAGAACTTCCGCCAGGCGCTAACAGAGTTGAAGAACTCTCTGACGGCTCCGGGCACTACTCTCACGATGGCCCCGGGCGTCACCTTCAGTCTCGCCAATCATTTTTCGGCCGCCAGCTCGCCCCGGAATTTTCTACCCCAGTTCTCTGGTGATGCGTTCATGCGCGGCACCTTGCCAGACGTCACGTTCGGCGGCGTCGTGGTCGGTTTGAAACGCTCGGACATTGAAGATTTCTTGAGCGATGTGACCAAATCGGCTCCGAACATCCTGAGCAATTCTTTCACCGGTGATGCCGCGAGTGGCTTCACCGTTTCTCTCATCTCCGATATCGCCTACAATGAAACGTTCACTTTCCTCACCGACACGGCGTTGCCGTTCAACTCTCCGGCGACCATTCCCGCGGAAGCCAGCATCATTGGTGCGGACACTCAAGGAAATCGACGCGTAGAAACCCTCTTCACGACCACGCCGGGCGATACGGCGAACTTCATCGCCATCAAAACCGATGATACGGTCACAATCCAAGGGCATCTCTACGATAGCTTCGGATTTCCTGTGTCCGGGGCGCTGGTCCGGATGAAAGGGAAAGAAGATTCCATCTTCACGTTCACCGACCTGGGCGGTTATTATTCCATGACACCGGATAAAGAAGCACGGCTGCCCATCACCGCCTACCGTCTCGAAGCGGTGGATGAGATCTTGGGGAAGGTCAGCACCGGCTACCGTTTCCGCAATGAAGTCACAGATATCCAGTTCCCCCCGCCAGCGGTCACGCCGCCGGCTCCGGCCAACGACAACTTTGCCAATGCCATCACGTTAACCGGTTTCCCGACCGCGACTACTGGCAGTAACACGGGAGCGACCCGGCAGCCAGGTGAACCCCAGCATACAGACATCGCCGACCCGTTCGCCGGTCGTCAATCGGTGTGGTGGAACTGGACGGCTACGAGCACCGGTCAAGTGTTGATCACGACCGCAGGCAGCAATTATGACACGCTCTTGGGCGTCTATACGGGCACCAGTGTGAGCAACTTGAACCAGATCGCCGCGAACGACGGTTTCCCAGACGATGACTATCAAATCAGCAAAGTGACCTTCACCGCGATCTCCGGTACGACCTACCGCATCGCCGTAGATGGCTGGCGGACGGCCAATGGTAGTATCAATCTAAGCATCCAGACGCCTTAACATTCTACACATCGATCAGCAGCATGAGGCCGGGCAAATGCCCGGCCTTTTTCTTTGGAGAACGACAACCAACAGGCAGCCGAGAAAATGCAATGGAACACTGATGAATAAGCCTATTTGCAATGAGGTTAGCTGGGGGGGTGTGACTCGCGATCTACTCGCCAGAAGCTCAAGCTCTTGAACTGCAAGTGCATGGCAGCGTGTCCTGATTGGCCGACTCTTGGCATGCTTAAAGCTGGATAGTAACCTGCAAGGTAAGACGAAGGAACGCAGGAAACGGTATGCTGGTTACTGCTCGGGAGCCCCCCGACACGAAGCAACCAAACCTGAGTTCACACCTCTTACCTTGTATTTTTATTTCGAAGAGGAACAACCGTCGATGCGAGCTAGAATAGCAACCTTTTCAATTTCCCCCCAAGGAACTGATGCGAATCAGTTTGAGCGGCATCAACGAAGGATCGGTGGCCAACGTATAACCAGAGATGCCCAAAGCCATACCGTAAGGGCTGGGAGCCACGAGCGCCCAAGGCGATGATGATTCCGGAGCAAAGTCCAGTTCCTGCAGCAACAGATGACTATTATGCCATTTCTCAGAAGGAGTTCCTCCGGCCATAAAAAATTCCCGCAGCAGATCAGAGGGAAACGCGCGCACATCAAAGGCCGGAAATGCGCCAGTAACCTGCCAGCATTCATAGGTGCATTCGCCAATTTCACCGTCGGCTAAACCAATCAGTTCCGCAAGACAAAGAGCCGTACTATCGGCGAAATACTTCGCCGGTTTGTTTTCCAGATTCCAACGGCCTTCTCGCCTGGGAACCAGACCAGAAACCCACTGCGCTTTCGGAACCGGGGTGACGCTGCCAAGAAAGGTGCCGACAGCAATCGTAGTCATCAATTGCGACGGGCTCTCCATAAAGGACCGGAGACGTTTTTCAAAAGCGGCTGTATCCATAAGTCATTGTCTTTAAGAGCACAAGAGGAGCGAGAGGTAGCCAGCAGGAAGAGTGCCGTCGACTTATTTCCCTCGTTACCAAAGAAGACCTCCAGCCCGCAAACCAGGCTGGAGGTCCCTCAACACTAACACCGACATTGGTTTACCGCGACGCCCGGGACTCTGCCCCACACGGACAGCGGGCGTGGCTTAAAAATCGTCATGGATCAGTCCGAGTGAGAGTGCCGGACCCATTCATCATGTGCTGCCTTGGACTCTAGTTCGCCCCGCTCGCGTTTGCATTCGGAAGGATCCACTTCCTCGTAGAATTGCTGGTTGAGCTTGGCCTGAGCGCTTTCGGTCATTACCCGACGTGCAAAGACGAGGGTCTTGTTCACTGTGCCGCTTACCGTTACGCGTTCGCCTCTCATCACAGCTTCGTAGCCATCCTTGGCGACGTCTTGCGGGGCCATGAGGTTGGCTTTTTGGAAAGCGCGTGTCGCCATCATATCCGCTTTTGGGAAAAAATCGGTGTCCGTCGGCCCTGGACAGAGTGCGGTAACGCTGATGCTGGTCTGCTCCAGTTCCGTAGCCAAGGCTTCGCTAAACGAGAGCACGAACGCTTTGGTCGCATGATAGACAGCCAGCAAAGGCCCCGGTTCAAAACCGGCTACAGAGGCGGTATTTAGGATGCGCCCGTGACCACGCGCCAGCATGGAGGGCAAAAAGCATTTGGTCATGCGAATCACCGCTTCAATGTTCAAGCGGATCATGCTGATATCCTTCTCCAGAGGAATCTCCCAGAAACGGCCCCGCTGCCCCAAGCCGGCATTGTTTACGAGGATCTCCACCTGGACACCGGCCCGGTAGAGTTCATCAAAGATTTCATCCGCAGAATCGGCCCGTTCCAGATCTTTGCCGATGGAATGAATCTCGACCCCATAAGTCTGACGAATGTCTTCAGCCACATTTTGAACTTCAGTGAAATCTGGAGCCACCAGAACCAGATCATGACCATGCTTAGCAAACTCCCGCGCCAGGCTAAGACCTATGCCGCTGGAAGCGCCGGTTATCAGAGTAGTTTGCGCATTCATAAGGTTAAATCTCCCGCCAGAAGGACCTATAAACCACGGGGTGTGAACCCTATGTGTCAGAGGAAAAAGCCCTCCCTAGCAGTTTTGGTGGATTGAGCGATTAGTAAGCAGCAATTCTGCGGGAAGCATCCAAGATCAGAAAAAAGAGTGAAATCCACAGGCCCCGCCCGGCTTCAGCACGACACTCAGAGTAAACGAGGCATTAGGCGTCAACGAAAAGGTCACGGCTTTACCTATTTGGATGCGCGCGGGCGGGCTATCTCTAAACCGGGCACATTGGAGCGTATCAAGTCACTGGCCATCCCGCCTGCCTGGGAGAATGTCTGGATCAGCCCCTCCTCGCATAGCCCTCTGCAAGCGACAGGCCGGGATGCCCGCAAACGCAAACAGTATCTCTATCATCCGGCACACCGGGCCAAGCAGGAACGCAGCAAATACCGGCGCATCTTAAAATTCGCACAAGCACTGCCGCGTGTGCGGCGACGCTTGCGGAGAGACCTGAAAAAGCCGGGATTAGGATTGGAGAAAGTCCTGGCGACGGTGATTGGATTGTTGGATTGCAGCCTGATTCGCGTGGGCAACCGGGAGTATGCCAAACAGAACGGCTCTTTCGGTCTGACCACACTGCAAGACCAGCATGTGAGCGTGACCTCCAGGGATCTGGAATTTCGTTTTCGAGGGAAGAGTAAAAAGTTTCATACGATCCAAGTGCATGACCGGCAACTGGCTGAAGTCGTCAGACAATGCCGCAAGGTCAAAGGTCGCCATCTCTTCCAATATCTGGACGACAAGAAGCGGGCACACAAAATCACTTCCCAAGACGTTAATGAGTATCTTCGGCGGCTTAGTCATGACGAGTTCAGTGCGAAAGATTTCCGCACGTGGTCGGCTACCGTATTGATGACCACTGCCTTGTTGAAGATGGGCAAATGCATTTCCGCAGCTCAAGCAAAACGGAATCTTAAGGAAGGATTGGCCACAGTCTCCGAGCGCTTGGGCAACACACCAGCTATCTGCCGCAAATCCTACATTCATCCCATCATTCTGGAGACCTATTTATCGCGTCTGTCCTTGCCCAAAATCCGTCCGGTAAGAACGGCTCCACAAGGCCTTTTTAAGCAGGAAATGATCGCTTATGGGTTGCTCCACC
>JAJNBN010000285.1 GCA_021156225.1 Verrucomicrobiota bacterium
CCCCTCATGCGCTGCTGGGGCCTCATGCAACGCGAAGGTCGCGTGCCCACCCAGGAAGAACTTACCACCGCCCGCGCGCAAACTGGCTGGCAACACCTCGAACTGAATAAAGCCAACTTCACCATCCGTTTCGCCCGTGAAGGTATGATGCTCGATCTTGGTTCCATCGGCAAAGGCTACGCCCTCGATGAAGCCGCCGATATTCTGCGTGAAGCCGGTGTGACCAGCGCCTTACTCCACGGCGGCACCAGCACCATCTACGCCCTGGGCAAACCTCACGATGCCCCCGCCTGGTCCATCGCCCTCGCCGATCCGCAGACCGAAGGCGCCCGGTTCATCGCCAACTCCTCAGAAAAAATCCGCACGCGCTTCACCCCGCTGACTACGGTGGAACTCTGCGATGAATCCCTCTCCCTCTCCGCCGTCTGGGGCAAATCCTTCACCGCGCAAGGCCGCACCTACGGCCACGTCATAGATCCGCGCCTGGGTGAACCCGTCGCTGGCGCCCTCATGTCCGCCTGCATCCTCCCCTCCGCCACCGAGACCGATGCCCTCTCCACCGCCTTGCTCGTAAGCGGCCTCACCGATTGGGCAAACCTCTCCACCCTCCGTCCCAACCTGCGCGCCCTAGTAGTAGGCCGCAACGACGACAGCACCCTCCCGGAAATCCGCTCCCAAGGCTTCGGCAACCTCAGCTAACCACCTTGGACCGCGGGACTGCCTGCCCCGGCATCTGCGTGTCGGGGTGCGCCGCCGGAACTTCCGTGAGCCTGCGTTCTTCACACATACCATGAACGCGCCAAATGTGCTCCCTCTCCTCTCAATGAGGAGAGGGCAGGGGTGAGGAGTGAGAAAACACTTGCTCGTACTTACTCAAAAAACCTCAGGCCTTGAACCCGGTGGGCGCGCCTGACATCTCCTGCAACGGCAAAAAGATACTCATCGTCGTCCCTTTGCCCACACTCGACCGTATTCTCACCGTCCCCCGATGCGTCTCCGCCACGCGCCTTACGATCATTAAGCCCAGCCCCGTGCCCTTGCCCTTCGTCGTGTTCAGCAACGACGTGAACGCCCGCTTCCGCTGCTCGATCGTCATGCCCGACCCCGTATCCTTGAAATCGATCACCACATGCGTGGGCACTGGTGAATTCCGGGGCAGATAGATCGTGCGCGAAACAATCGTGAGCCGTCCACCCTCCGGCATCGCCTCTACTGCATTCAACGTCAGGTTCAGAAACGCCTGCTCCAGTTGCGTCGGATCTGCCATCACCGTAGGCAGTTCCGGGTCCAGCTTGCGCACCCACTCGATGTTCTGGTTCTTCAGCTTATGCCGCGTAAGCAGGCCCAGATCGTCGATGAGCTGGTTCACATTCACCTCCGTGAGGGCCGGCTCCGTATTCCGCGCGAAATCCAAGACCTGTTCCACGATCTTGTTCATGTGATCCATCTTCTCGCCCATGATGCGCACATCCGTCGCGCGCGGATCGTTCGGGGGAAACTGCAGGTCCAATGAATGATAGAGCATCTTCAACACTGTGAGCGGATTGCGGATCTCATGCGCCACCTCCGCCGCCAATAGGCCGAGCGCCGAGAGCTTCTCCGTCTGGCGCAACTGCTCCTCCACATCCACGATGCGCTCATACAACCGCGCCTTCTCGATGGCGATGGCCGAGAGCTCCGCCAACGCTGACAGAATCTTTATCTCTTCGTTGGAAAAATTATGCGGCTCTTCCGTATACACATTCAGCGCCCCGATGGCCTGATTACCGAACAGCAACGGCACACTCAGCAACGATACCAGCCCCTCCCGCCGCGCCGTCTCCACATTTTGATAACGCGACGACGTCTGCACATTCTCCACCTGCAACGCCTTCTTCCGCCGCACCACGATGCCGATGAGGCTCTCTTGCAGGCTCAACGGCGGCCGGTCCACGTATAGTTTTCCCGCACCAAAGCTCGCACGCAGTTCCAGCCAGTTGCCGGACTCATCCAGCATGTGCAGCGAGCACATCTTCGTCTCCATCAACTGGCAGGCCTCCCGCGTGATCACCGTCAATGCGTCATTCAGGTTCAACGTAGAACTGATCGTTTGCCCGACGCTCGCCAGCGTCTCGAACAGACGCGCCTTGAGCCGGAGCTGTTCATAGAGCCACGTGTTATGGATCACCTTCGCCGCCTGCAACGCGAGTTCCTCCAGCAAGCTCTGGTCATCCGCACTGAAAGCATTCTCGCGCTCCGAATCCACGTTCAACACCCCGCGGATCTCGCCCTCCACCACCAGCGGCACCGCCAGCTCGGACTCCACATTCTTGCGGATCATGATGTAGCGCGGGTCTTCATCCACGCGCCCGACGCGCGCCGCCTTGCCCGTGCGCGCCACCCAACCCGTGATCCCTTCGCCCACGCGCAAGCGCAGGGATTTCGCATTTGCCGGCAGCCCGTTCGCCGCCTGGATCTCGAGAAAACCCGTATGCGGATTCAGCAAGACCACCGACCCGCTGGAAGCCCGCATGATGCGCACCGCCTCACGGATGATGCGCTCCAGCGCCTCCTGGGAATCGAGCGTGGAATGGATGACATTGCTGACCTGATACAACAGGCGAAGTCGTTCGTAACGTGCCTTCAGTTCGGCTAATTCGTCGCTCACGCCGCCGACTATGGCCAGCCCCTGCCAAATTTCCAGCGCAGACCGTAACTGTAGTAAGACAGGTTCAGCCGGCTTCCTGCGTCATTTCCCCACCGGCCTCAACACCTTCCACACCTGCGTGAAATGCTCGTCCTGAAAACCCAGCGCCCGCTTGATCTGATAATCCCGCTCAATCACATTCCGGATCGCCTGACACCGGCTGAAGTCATCGCGCTTCAACTCTCCGCGCAATTTCAGCCGATGCCCAAAGATCGGCACCGGAAAATCACTGCCGTGAAACACCCGCTCCGCCAAACCGGGCCGCATACACTTCGTCAGATTCGCACAGCGGTTCAGTGTCGCCAGTGCGCTGCTGTCCCCATACAGATTCGGATGCTTCTCCAGCATCTCGCAGAAGATGTGAAAATATTCCGGATCGCCCAACCCGCTCTTCGTCGCGCAATGCGCCGCGATCACCTTCACCCCGCACTCCAGCGGCAATTGCAACGTGCGCGGATCGGAATACGCCTCATTCACCACTGGCACCGTATGTTCACCACCCGTATGCGCTAGAAACGGCAACTCCGCTTGTGCCATGCGCTCCCAAAACTTCGTATACCGCTTGTCATTGCCATTCACGTTATGGCAGTTCGGCAGCAACTTGAGCATCACCGCGCCACCCTCCAGACAACGCTCCAGTTCATCCAAGGCATCCGGTCGCCCCGGGTGAATAGACACTGCCGGAAGAAACTCCTCATGCTCCCGTGCCAGCTTCAGCACATACTCATTTGGCACATAGAAAGAACCTGCACCCTCCATCTTCTTGCCGTTCTCGTCATACACCCAATCCTGCGCCAGCAACACCAGCTTGCTCAAGGATGACTCACGCACCTGCTTCAACAAGTGTTCCACGTAGATGCGATCAAAGTCCTCCGCCTGCAATTCCGTATGCCCCAACCCGATATGGCCGAGCATGAAATTCGCCAGCGGCTTATGCCACCAGCCGCGTACGCGCAGCCAGCACCCGCTCCCCTGCCGGCCATTGCCAACGAGGTGCACATGCATGTCGATAGGTTGCGGCTCTCCGTTGTTTGCGGTCACGGGCTCAATCTAGTGCATCTTTCGCCGTAGATAAATAATTTTGCACAGCCCGTTTCCATTTGACCCGTCACCCAGAACACCGCTTTCTATCCCCATCGCCGTGAGCAAACACCGCCAGCACGGTCCTAGTCAGGGAGAAGCTCGGACATGAGCCAGCTAAAGAACATGACGCGAGGTGCTAAGCCCGAGGTGCTGATCCTCGAGCAAGGCACTTTCCTGCTCGGTCGCGAACCCGGGTGCGATTACCTCATCATCCACCCTTCCGTCTCCACCACCCACTGCGAGATCCGCAAAGACCATGGCCGCGTCTTCGTCCGCGATCTCGGCAGCACGAATGGCACCTTCATCAATGACGAGCCGGTAAAGGAAGCGGAACTTCAGCCCGACCAGATCATCCGTTTCGGTGAAACCATCTGGCGTTTTCAAGGCACCTCGCTGCACGTGGATGTGCCCACCGCCGAAACCACCTCAACACCGGACGCAGCCGCGCCCACCTCACCCAGTGAAGTTCCCTGGCCGCTGGTGCCGAACCTCTCCATCAGCGTGGATCGCAAAGCCAAAATAGCGGAGGCCGCCGCGCTGAAGGAATTACCGGCCGTCCAACGTCCCTGCTGCAAACATCCGCGCGTCCCCGCGCTGCTAATATGCCAGAATTGCCGTTCCGAATTCTGCAATGAATGCGTCCACGTCCGCCAGGGTGCCAAAGAGAAACGTCTCTACTGCCATCATTGCAATGGCCGCTGCGAAGACATCGGCGTCTTTGAACGCAAGGAAGAGCAGCGTGCCCTCTTGCGCGAACGCCGGCGCAATCTCTTCCTTTGTCTGCCCGATGTCTTTCTCTACCCGTTCCGTGGTTGGGGACCGATCATCCTGGGCAGTGGCACGCTTATGTTGGGCGCGCTGACCATCCTGTTGCACCTGCTGCAGTTCATGGGGCCGCTCAGCATCATCAGCACCGCCGTCGGCGCCGCGGCCATCTTTGGCTATCTCGTTTCCTACATGCACCAGGTGGTACAGGCCTCCGCCAATGGCGACGAACAGATGCCCGACTGGCTGGACCTCTCGGAATGGTGGGAGGATATCGGAATTCCTACCCTCCACCTCATCGGCACCGTCATCATCAGCTTCAGTCCGCTTTTCATTTATCTGCTTTGCACGCTGTTCTATTCCTCGCCTTGGATCTGGATTCCGTTGCTCATTGTGGGCCTCAGCTATTTTCCCATGGCGTATCTCGCCGTGTCCATGTCCCGCAATATTTTCACGGCGAACCCCCTTACGGTCTATTGGTCCATCTCCCGTGTGCCGCTGAATTATTACCTCGCCTGCATCATCTTCTGGGGCGCGTATTTCACCGGCTTCACCATCGATGTCATCGTCAGTTTCTTGCCCTCTAAGTATTGGCTGCTGAGCGTGATCATCCAGATTTTGAGCATTCCACTCACCCTGTATCTATGGGTGGTGGAAGCCCGCGTTCTCGGCCTGATCTACTACGGAAACTGGGACAAGCTGGGCTGGTTCGATGAAAAGAAATGACCGCGCCCCGGCCACGCCAGAATGCGGTCTGCTGAAATGGGATGGAATCACTTCACCGTTTGCTTCACGCCGAGGCGATCCAGCACTTCCTTCGGCGGCCCATCAAAGCTCGTCAACGCCTCATTGCCCACATAACCCAACGCCTTCCAACCTTCCGGCGTTCCATAGTAAGCACCTGCCGC
>JAJNBN010000286.1 GCA_021156225.1 Verrucomicrobiota bacterium
GCGGTCCGGCGAAGGAGATCCATGATTTTCTGGAGCAAGAAGATATCTGTGACCGGGCGCAGTTGACGCTGCTGGATTTTAACGATGAAACTCTGGAATCCACCGGCCAGAAGCTGAACGAGGTAAAAGCCCGGTTCCGGCGTTTCACTGGTTTGCAGTTCATCAAGAAATCAGTGCATCAGGTGCTGAAAGAGGGGGGCAAGGCCTCCGCCTTGGGGCAGCAGTATGACTTCATCTATTGTGCGGGGTTGTTCGATTATCTGAGCGACCGCATTTGCAAGCGCCTGATGACGATTTTCTACGAGCAACTGGCGCCGGGCGGGTTGGTGGTGGCGACGAATGTCGATGCTTGCAATCCCATCAAAAACATCATGGAGTACATTTTTGAGTGGCACCTGGTGTACCGCGATAATAACCAGTTGGGCTCGTTGATACCTGATGACAGTCCGCAGGGGATGTGGTCGGTGAAAGCGGACCATACGGGAGCCAACATATTCGTGGAAGTCCGCAAGCCTCTCTGACCTGTGAACCAACAGGACGTCAAGACGGCCTTTGCCGAGTACGACAAGAAGGTGCGAATCAACAATTCGCGCCTCGGGGCCATTTGGGCCATGATCCTGATGCCAGCGGGCTTTACCCTGGATTATTTGGTCTATCCCGACCTGGTTTGGGAGTTCTTCTGGTTACGGATACTCTGTTCCTTTTCCGTCTGGATAGTCCGGGCCTCTTTCAATACGCAATTCGGTGACCGTAATTATCGGGTGCTGGGGATGATCTGGTACATGCTGCCCGCGTTCTTCATTTCAGGTATGATCTACGCCTCCGATGACGTGACCTCACCTTACTATGCTGGGTTGAATATCGTGCTGATCGGCGCCGGTCTCTTTCTGCCTTGGACCTATTTCGAGAATCTGCTGGCGTGGCTGTTCGTCACCGCCATGTATGCAGGAGCGGTATTATTGATCGGCACGACCCATCAGTTCGACTTGGTATTCAACAACTTATATTTTCTAATTCTAACCGGGTTGATCGTTGTGGTATCCAGTTATTATACCGGTGATACCCGTTATCGGGAGTTCGCCTTGCGATTTGAATTGGATCGCAACAAGCAGACTTTGGAGGAGGCCAACAGGAAATTGACGGAACTGGATGAGGTGAAGACCCGGTTCTTCGCCAATATCAGCCATGAATTACGCACGCCGCTCACGCTGTTGCTGGCTCCGATCGAGACGATGCGGCGGCAGAAGGCGCACATGTTCGACGATCAGACTCGTGAGTGGTTGGTCACGATGGAAGCCAACGGTTTGCGGTTGTTGAAGCTCATCAACGACTTGCTGGACCTGGTGAAGCTGGAATCCGGGCACATGGATGTGCGGCGGGATTCCGTGAATCTTACCGATTTCCTTAAAGGTTTGCGCAGTTCCGTCCAGAAGATGGCGGATGACAAACGCGTTCATCTGTCCGCGGAAGTGGAGGCGGAAGTAAGTTCTGTCGTCACGGACCGGGACAAGCTGGAGAAGATTTTGCTGAACCTGGTTTTTAACGCTATCAAGTTCACACCTTCAAACGGACAGGTGACCATCAGGGCCAAGAAGGATGGAGATTTTGCCCAGATCGAAGTGATAGATACTGGTATGGGTATTGCCGCGGCTAATATACCTTATCTCTTTACCCGTTTCTGGCAGGCCGATACTTCCGCACAAAGAAAATATCAAGGAACCGGCATCGGTCTTGCCTTGGTGAAAGAATTAGTTGAAGTTCAAGGCGGATCAGTTGCCGTAGCGAGTAAGGAAGGGCAGGGGACCACCATGACGGTGCGCCTGCCGGTGACTGTGGGAAGGGAGGAAAAAACTGTACCCGTGTCTCCAAAAACGCCTGATACAATCCCAGACGCTGCCGTCCCCACCATGGACGCGCCGCCTGCTGTTGTCGTCGCTCCGCCGCAAGGCGAGTGGTTGCACAGCCTGTATCGGCGCGCCGAGCTTTTTCCGTCGCTGACTTCCTTGAAAGACAGCATCCGTCCTTTGCAGCCGACGATGGGCGGTAACGGTCAGCGCCCCAAAGTGCTGGTGGCAGATGATGAGCCGGACATGCTGCGGTATCTGAAGTCCGAGCTGGTGAATGAATATGAGGTGATCGAGGCAGCGGACGGACGCCAGGCCATCGCCCTGGCCGCGCAATTCCAGCCGGATATAATTCTTTGTGATATGATGATGCCGGAGATGGATGGCATCCAGGTATGCAAGGAGCTGCGGGCGAGAACGCTCACGCAAAACATACCCGTGCTTTTGTTGACCGCACGGGCGGATGAAGACACCAAGCTCAATGCTCTATCGCATGGAGCCAGCGATTTCCTCAGCAAGCCTTTCTCCGTCACCGAACTGCATGTGCGGTTGCGCAATCTGACGGGTGCTTACCTGATGCAACGGAAGTTGGCCCGGCAAAATCAAGTGCTGGAGGCCACACTGGAGCAGCTCAAGGAAACCTTGGAGCAGCTCAAAGATACGGAGATGCAACTGGTGCAGCGGGAGAAGATGGCCTCACTGGGCCGCATGAGCGCCGGTATCATTCACGAAATCAATAACCCGTTGAACTACGCGAAAACCGGGCTCTATACCTTGCGCAAAAAGTCGAAGCATATACCGACCGACGAGCAGGAAGATTTCGCCGAAGTGTTGAAGGACGTGGAAGATGGCGTGAACCGGGTGAAAGACATCGTCTCCGATCTGCGGACGTTTACCCACCCGCGCGAGGACAAGATGGATCAGTTGGAGATTTCCAAACCGGTTACCGCAGCCTTGCGTTTCCTCTCCGGTGAATGGAAGGACAAGGTGACGGTGCATCAAAACTTCAATGCCCAGCAGATCATCATGGGCAATGAAAGCACCTTGCTGCAATTGTTGACCAACCTGATTCAAAATGCGCTCGACGCCCTGAACAGCCGCAAGGACCAATCCATTCCACCGGAGATATGGATTGAAGATCAGCTCAACGAGAATACCTACCGGCTGATCGTGCGGGACAATGGGCCCGGCATCCCGGACGAGGTCATCAGCAAGATTTTTGACCCGTTCTTCACCACGAAAGACGTGGGGCAGGGCATGGGCTTGGGCCTTAGTATCTGCTACCGTATCATGCAGCAGCATGGCGGCCGGATCCAGGTGCGCACGGAGCCGGGCAAGTTCACAGAGTTTACCCTCGAGTTTCCTTTAAAAGCGGTTAAGAATGAAGCCTTAGAGGCCGTATCCTGATTTAATTTATATGATGCAGAATCTGTACGACTATAAAAAGTACATCGTCCTCTATGTGGATGATGAAGAGAAGTCCTTGAAATACTTCTCCCGCGCCTTTGCCGATGAGTTCCGTATTTTGACAGCGACGAACGCCGCGGAAGGATTGCAGATCTTCGAGGCCAACCGCGACCAAATCGCCGTGCTGATGACGGACCAGCGGATGCCCGGTGAGAAGGGCGTGCAGTTGCTGGAGAAGGCGCGCCAGATCAGTCCTCGCGCCATCCGCATCCTGGCCACGGCGTACTCGGATCTCGATGCGGCCATCGACGCCGTGAACACCGGTGCCATCTACAAATACGTCACCAAACCGTGGGATATTCCCCAATTGGAGACGACCTTGAAGCGCGGCATCGAATTCTTCATCGTGCAGCATGAGCGTGATCAGTTGATGCGCGAGAAACTTTCCGTGCTGCATAACATGATGATCACGGATCGCGTGGTCAGCCTGGGCGTCATGGCCGCGGGTTTGAGCCATCACCTGCGCAATCCGCTGGTGGCGGTGCGTACTTTCCTCGACTTGGCCCCGGCCAAGATGCAGGAGGAAAAGGTGACCATGGACGAATTGCGCAACCCGAATTTCTGGCGCGATTTTTATGACCATGTCCGTACTCAGGTGGAGCGCATCTCGGCGCAGCTTGATAATTTGGGCCTGCTCAGTGCGAACAGCGGAGCGGTTCAGCCGGTAAATCTGGGTGAACTGGTAACGGAGGCAGTCGCGGCGCTGGGACCAGTGCTGGCCGCACAGAGAATCACGGTGACCAACAAGGTCCCCGGAAACTTGCCGGCCATGACGACCGAACGTCCCCAACTGGTGCGCATGTTGCAACTGTTGTTGCAGGAAACTATCGCCCAGCTCGGCAATGGTGGCCAGATCACTCTCTCAGCCGAGCCGCAGGATAATGGCATCAAACTGGTGGTGGAAGACGACGGCCCGGGCTTGCCGGCCGAAGCTCTGCGCCGCGTGTTCGATCCGTTCTTTGCCCGCAGCGGTCACCCGGAAGATTTCGGCATCAACCTGATGGCGTTTTATTTCCTGGCCTATCATCTGGGCGGTCGCGTCCGCGCGGAGTCCCGCAATCCTAAGGGCGCCAAGTTCACCTTGACCTTCCCCTTGGAGAAATCCACCGCGGTGCTGGCCAATGACGACCGTGATTTCATCAACAAGGTGCTGCTCAACGATGCCTTGTGGGAGAAGCTGCTCTCTGGCGAATAACCATAACAACCCGATACAACCATGAAGAACACGAACAGCAACGAAGGGAGGTCTGCCGAACGCCAAGCTCACACCGAGCTTGTGGAAGCCGGGACAGGGCATCGTCGTACGTTGCTGATCGTGGATGATGACGAGAGCCCGCGTCAGGCGCTCTGCATGGTTTTCGGGGATGATTATGAACTGCTCGTCGCCGAGAATGGCGAGCAGGCCCTGGAACTCGCGCGTACGCATGTCGTGGACACGGCCATCGTGGACATCCGTATGCCCGGCGTATCGGGCATCGATGTGCTGGCGGGGTTGAAGCAGATGGATATGGCCATCGAGGTCATCATCCTGACGGCGTATCAAACGTTGGAAACCGCGCGGCAGGCTCTGCGTCTGGGTGCCCGTGATTATCTGGTGAAACCCTTCGGCGTGGATGAGATCCGCAAGGTGGTCTCTGCTGCCATGGATCATCGTAACGCTGCAGGTCGCTTGAAGGAAACCGCCCGGTTGCTGAATTCTTTGCAGGAAGAGATCGAGAGCCAGCGGAAAGCGGTGAAGTCCTCGCAGGTGAAAGGTGAACTCTACGCGGGCATCATCCATGACTTGAACAGTCCGCTCACCGTGGTTTCCGGCATGACGGAGATCATGGCGGAACGCTTGAGCGGTGTGTCTTTCATCAATGGCGAGCAACTGGCGGGCATGCGCAAGGAAGTGGCGCAGCTCTCCAAGCATGTCGAGCGTTGTCTGGAGATCTCACGCCGCTACATGGAGCTGTTCCGCCAGCGAGCGCATGGTGAGAAGGAATCCCATCTCGGCGCCGTGTTGAAGAATGTGCAGGAGCTGCTCTCCTTCCATCCGGCGATGAAGAAGCACGAGCTGGCATTCAATAACTCGGCAGGGGATGTCGTGCTGCCCGTCAATGCGCTCGACCTGGAGCAGGT
>JAJNBN010000287.1 GCA_021156225.1 Verrucomicrobiota bacterium
CCCCGGCGGCGGCGGGATCATCCGTCATCACCACCGTCCCCTTGTCCACCGGATCATCCACGATCTTCCATTTGATCGGCATGGATGAGCCAAAGCGCGGCCCTTCCCAATAGATCCATTTCTCATCCAGCATCTTGCGAGAACCATCGATGATGACTTCCGCATCCTTGATCGGTTTTGCCCCCAGGCCGATGTTCTTATCCTCGGCTGAGGCCGTATTCTGAAGAACGAACATCGCCGCCAGCAGCGGCACGAGATAGAGGGCTTTCAAGCTTTTCATTGTGTGAATGATGAAGTGACGATGCCACGGGTCGTTTATTCAGGCAACATCTTCATGGCTGATAACAGACTTGCGCAATAACGCGCCCGATCCGACAATTTGCCATCACACGAAAGCGATGAAATCAATTCTTACTGCATTATTTGCCCTCACGTTGTTCGGCAGCCAGCTTCAAGCGGCGGATTCCACCCCATCCCTGCTCTCCAACGGCAACTTCGAGTCAAACCGTAAGGCCAAAGACTGGCCCGACGATTGGCCCAAGTCCAAGGAAGCCTCTTGGGAAACGGAAGGCGACAACCACTTCCTGCGCCTGAAAGTCGTGGAACCCCTCAAGATGGTGATGGTATATCGCCCGGTCACGTTGAAGCCGGAGCACAAGCGGCTGCAACTCACCTTCCGCACCCGTTACACCGATGTGAAACGGGGCAAGGATTCCTGGCACGATGCCCGCATCCTGCTCGACTTCAAAGACGCTGAAGGAAAAAAGATGAAATCCACCGCCAAGGCGCCCTACTTCAGCGGCACCTCGAAAGACTGGCGCGAGGTGAAGGTCGAGTTCGATGTCCCCGAAGGCGCCAAGATGCTGGAATTCATGCCCTCTCTCTTTCAGGCACAGAACGGCGTGTTCGATCTCGATGACATCCAGATTGTCGCCATCGCCGCTTCCACTACCGCGGCCGCACCTCCTCCGCCCCCGGTGAAAATCCAAGGCACCGGCAAAGTACCGGAGCAACTGAAGGTCAACGGCAACCAGTTACAGACGTTGAGTGGCAAGACCGTCCAACTGCAGGGCGTGAATGTCCCCAGCCTCGAATGGTCCACCAAAGGTGAGAATGTCCTGCGCTCCATCACCGTGGCGATTGATGACTGGAAGGCCAACGTCATCCGCCTGCCCGTCAAAGCTGACCGCTGGTTCGGCAAAGCGAGCGATCAGAAGGATGGCGGCAAAGCCTACCGAGACCTCGTGGATCAAGCCGTTGAAGCCGTCGAGACCCGTTCCGCCTACCTGATCCTTGATCTGCATCACTACCGCGCACCGAAGGAGGAATGCCTCGCCTTCTGGCGCGCTGCCGCTGCTCATTATAAGAATCGCCCTTCCGTTCTCTTCGGTCTCTTGAATGAACCTCACGGCATCTCCTGGGAAACCTGGCGCAATGGCGGTGTAGTGGAAGAGAAAGCAAAGTCTGCAGCCCCCACTGAGAATGATGAGAAACACAGCACCTTCACCTCGCCCGGCATGCAAAAACTCGTGGATGCCATCCGCGAAACCGGTGCAAACAACGTCCTCCTCGCTGGCGGACTCGATTGGGCTTACGACCTCTCTGGTATTCTCAAGGGCTTCGCCCTCACGGACAAATCCGGCAACGGCATCGTATATGACACCCACGTCTATCCTTGGAAATCCGGCTGGCAGGAGAAGTTCCTAAATGTGGCGGAGAAGCATCCCGTGCTGCTGGGTGAAGTGGGCTGCGACAGCAAGCCCATGTCCTTCATCCCCGCCGCGCAGCACAAGGACCCTTACACCTGGGCGCCCAACATGCTTGGATGCATCCAGGAGCACAAGCTGCACTGGACCGCCTGGTCTTTCCATCCGAGTGCCACCCCGCGTGTCCTTCAGGACTGGGATTATAATCCCACACCCTTCTGGGGGACATTTGTCCGTTCGGCCTTGAATGGCGGAAGCTTCAAGATGATCAAAAAATACTGAAGCCCCCTGCTCTCGTCCCATCTGCCCGACGCAGAAAGTTTGCAATCCCTAAGGATAAGCGCATGATGCGAGTCCCTGCGGAGAAACTACCATGCCACAGGTGAATAAAACCGCAGAAGAAAAGTAAAACTCATGGGCGATAAATCCCCGAAGTCTAACCAGAAGAAAAACACGCAGAAACAGGCAAAAGCCAGCAGCGCCGACCAGCAGAAGGCCGCCGCCGCCGCCGCCAAGACGGCCAACCTGAAGAAGCGTTAGTCCGCCTTTACTGTCTCCCTTGGTTCATCGCCAAGGGAGACAGCTTACCAAAATTTATGGCCCTGAAGCTCGCTCAAAGTCAGATCTGGAAACTCGGTAACAGCTACCTGCGCATCGTGAAGCTGGAGCGCCTGTCCGTGGATTACAAGGACATGCCCGCGCCCAAGTCACAGATCGGCACGCACCATACGCTGACCAAGAAAGAATTTTGCCGTCTCATCAAAGACGCTGAGCTGATCAACGACGTGGGAGCATCGGTGATCGATTCCTCCCAGCAGATGCCTCTGCCCGTACCGGCAAAAACGCCAATCCCGGTTTCAGGACGGCGCTTTCGCAACACTCCAGGTGCGGGCAAGCCTAGACCCCCACGCGATCAATCTCCTCGTAAGCGTTCTTGAGCCAGTACTTCACGCGCTGACGCTCCAGCAGTCCGAGCCCCTTCACATCCGTCTCGCTCTTGTGCTTGGCAGCCCAGAAACTGGTGCTGCCAGCATCGATCTTGGTGATGACCCCTTCATGCAGGCGCTTCAGGCTGATAACCTTGGCATTGAGCGCCAGCGCCCGTTCCTTCTCGCCTGACTTCTCGAGGATGTCGAAATCTTCGCCGCGCGATTCATTCAGCACGATCACGTAGTTCAGCCGGGAACCGAAACGATCCATCAGCTTCTTCAATAGATCCACAGAGTCCTTGCCGGAATCCATCACGTGCCAGTACGTCAACGTCAACCCCATATCCCCAGCCATCTCGAGCACTCCAGATTCATCCATCCATTTCACCAGCGGCGTATGCGTCTGAGCAGCTAGGTCTACCAGAATGCGCTTGTCCGGCTGTTCCACCGCTGCCTCCACGATCGTGTCCAAGCTTTCGTAACTGTCCACGACCACCGGGGAAGCGTAATCCGTGTAAAAACGCATGAACGATCCATGGGAGCGGTCCGTATCAAAACCCAGGAACGCCAAATTGTTATCGATCATGTACTGGGCGACCACCCGCGCCACCACCGATTTGCCCACCCCGCCTTTTTCTCCGCCAATGAAGTGAATATTGCTCATGCTAATTTTGTTTTCAAAATTGGGATCTACCGCCCTGTTACCGGACAGATGATGACTGAATCGTTCCAGCACCATCGGTCCAAACTAGGCAACTGGATTTTCTGTCGAACGACACAAATAAACGAAACACCGTGAAAAGAATTAATGCATCCCACCGGTTGGGATGCCCGCCTTGCGCGGATAGATGACCACAAAAAATCGAGGCCCGGGTTACCGGGCCTCGATGTAGGAAAATTTCAGACTAGGACCGCTTAATAGCGATCGCGTCCACCACCGCCGCCGCCGCTACGGCCACCGCCGTAACCACCGCCGCCGCTGCGTCCACCGCCGCCGCCACCGTATCCGCCGCCGCTACGACCGCCACCGCCGCCGCCCGTGCGCTCTTCGCGGGGCTTGGCCACGTTGACCGTCAAGGCGCGGCCATCCAAATCGCGACCGTTCAGGCCTTCGATAGCAGCTTGCGCTTCTTCAGCAGAACCCATGGTGATGAAACCAAAACCACGAGGGCGGCCGGTTTCACGATCCGTCATCAGGTTGGTTTCGGTGACCGTTCCGTATGCAGAGAACGCATTTTGCAGTTCGTCTTGGGTGGTATTGAAGGAGAGGTTCCCAACAAACAATTTATTGCTCATGTATTTAACACTGCCTGACAAACCAGCACTTTCTGCAACGGAACCCGAACTTCGGGTCTAAAATCATCACTGAACTTAGTTCACTTGAGGATTTACTTGGCCATGAAAGAAACAAGCTATCTAACAGATGAAGGCAATATCGTCGCCTTTTGGCTAATAGCAACAAGTATCTTCAATTATCTTTCAGTGGGCAATTCACCCCTCACCCCACCCCGATCACGGCTGAGCATGATCTTTGAAAAACTTGACCATCAACGCCGGGCCATTGGCCGGGAATTTGTGCTCCCCATTATGAATGTAAGTGACCACCGGCACCCCGACTTTGGAAGCGTAGATCGTGGCCCCTTTCTCGTCTTTCCATGATTTGCCCTCCCCACATTGATTCAGCTCCCGCAGCCGGTCCATGGTTCTCTTTTGCCATTCAAACTTCACCAAAGGATCATTCTCCGCGCCCAAGTGCAGGAAGGGCTTGGGCTTTAAGACCGCTTTGGCCGGTTTGGCCTCCGCTTTTTTATCATCATTCTCCTTCCCTTTTCCCTCGGACGAACCGGACTCTTTTTCCGACTGACGGGCAATTCTTGCCACCAGATCAGGCATCAAAAAACTCGCCGCCGAGGCGGAAGGAGCAAAGGCGGCGAACTTGTCACCACGCTCCGCCCACAGCAGGTAGGTGAAGCCGCCCCCATTGGAATGCCCCGTGGAATAGATTCTCTTCGCATCTACCTTGTAGTCAGCCTTCAAGCTCGCCAGCATGGCATCGAAGAATTTCAGATCCCGATCCCCTTGCGCCCCCGCTCCATGCTGCCAGCCGGGCTTCTTGCCCTCGGGATCAGTTAGCTTCCCCGGCGTGTTCAATCCTTGAGGATAAACCACGATGGCTTCCGGCCAATGCGTGTGAATGCCGAAGCCCCGCACCGTCGCACGCATGTTACCGCCATGCCCATGAAACACAAACACCACGGGGCAAGCGTTGGTCTTGGCCGTGGCTGGAGCATATATCATCGCCTCGCGCGCCACCCCATCCACGGACCATTCACGACGGGCTGGCTCCTCTGCCGCAGAAGCACTTGCGATGGTTAATAACCCCAGGCCAAGAAACAAAAATAGACGTCGGCTGATGGTGAGCATGTCAGTAATGACGTTGTCCAAGCCTCCTTGGTTTCACCAAACCCGTTTTCTCTGAAACGACGCCAACCTTCTATGCCCCAGTTCGTGTCTCACGGCACCAATACCGCCCGGTAGAAACGCCGTGGTGAGCTCTGGGCAGCAGGATCGGTGATCGTGATCGAGCCGCTGGAGTTCACGTTGGTGGCGATGGGTACCCAGACCGAAAAGTTGGTGGTGTACTCACTCTTATACTTGGCCCCTACCGGCCCGGTCACCGTCAATTCCCACACTCCATCCTGCCTCTGGTCAATGCTCATGGCCGGCGCTGAGGGAGAAGTAAGTTCCATGTGAGTGAACGTAGAGGTGTTCAATACCGCATTGTTGTGAC
>JAJNBN010000288.1 GCA_021156225.1 Verrucomicrobiota bacterium
CACATACCGGTTTCCGGCTCATAAACGGCGCCATGCTGCTGGCACAGGATAAGTTTCTTCTCCCGGTTGAGGAAATGTTTGCTGCCTGCATCCAATTTCACCGGCAAATGACGGCACAGATTCTCGTAGCAGCGCAAACCTTCCTTGGTGCGCAGCAGAAAACCTTCCCGGCGGATGCCGTCCTGCCGATACCCAAAGGTCATGACTTTCCCATCCACCAGTTCCGCTTCATCCGCTATGATCTGCTCAGCCATCACGTCGAGATTTTATAGTCCCATCACTTTACGCAAGCCGACGTTTCATCCATCGGCTTAAGTCTGTTGCGATAAAACCGCCGAAATCCTAGTCTTTCCCCGATGCAACCGTTTGAACTCGTCAAGCACTGCCCCCGCTGCGGACACCCCTCGGGGGTTAAGGCCGCCATTCCGTTCGTCTGTGCCAACTGCCACTTGAAGCTCTATTTTAATACGGCTGTTTCTGCCTCGGCCTTTATTTTGAACGAACGTGGAGAAATCCTTTTCATCCGCCGGGCGAAGGAACCCGGCAAAGGCATGCTCGCCACCATCGGCGGTTTCATTGATGCCGGCGAAACTGCCGAAAACGCCCTTCGCCGCGAGATTTTGGAGGAAGTTCATCTCGAAATCAGTGAAATCGAATTTCTCGTCTCCCACCCCAACTCCTACACGTATGCCGAGGTGACCTATCCCGTTCTGGACCTCTTTTTCCTTTGCCGCATCAGTTCCGACGCCCAAGCCCAAGCTGGCGATGATGTCCTTTCCGTGGTGTGGAAAAATGTCCACTCCACCGATCCGGCGGATCTGGCCTTTGAGTCCATGCGGCAAGCATTTCTTATCCTGAAGAGAAAGCTCGCTGATTAAAAACTCAGTGTATTACGGTATATTTTGAGTGGACTGGCCAATTTCCTTGTCATTACCTGCGTCAACGACTCTTATGCGCACCCTTAAAATCAATAGTTGTAACCATGTTGAATAGGGTCCGTCTGTGAATCGTAAGT
Organism: Verrucomicrobiota bacterium; assembly: GCA_021156225.1. Lineage (GTDB taxonomy): Bacteria > Verrucomicrobiota > Verrucomicrobiia > Limisphaerales > JAEYXS01 > JAEYXS01. Next base: position 1,016 of record JAJNBN010000288.1, read on the forward strand.
AAGAAGTATCATGAGCCGTATTTGTAATCTGTTTGCCGTTGTTGTTGCTGGAATTCTGGTTGGATGCGGTGGTCAGGAATCTGAAAGTTCTGCCCCCATAGCTTCTCAAGCCCCCGCAGTAGCTGTTTCTGTTGATGCCGCGCCTGCCGCTGCAAACACCGTGCTTTTGCCCTCGGGCGGCAGCATCCCCGCTGCTTCTGTTCCCCCTCCTGGAGAAACCGTTGCAATTGCCGCGCCCCGTGATCCCAATGCCGTCATTGTGGAAGGCAGCGCCCAAGACCCCAACGTGATGCCGGCCGGATTTGTACCAAAGCCGCCCGCCCTGCAATACGTCAAGAACGGCGAACCAAATCTCGAAGCCCTCTCGGAGGCCCTGCAAGTTTATTGCATGTGGAAGAAAGAGGTTCCTGCCGATCTGCAAGACTTGGTCACCAGCAAATTCATGACCAGCCTGCCCGCTCTTCCCGCCGGAAAGAAATATGGCATCAATTCCCAGAGTTTGACTGTCGTACTCGTCAACTAGTCGTCCCTTAACCCCTCGTAAGTCCGTTTAATTATGTCCCAATCAGTTCCCACCCGTCGTGCCGCCTTTACGCTCATCGAGCTGTTGGTGGTGATCGCTATCATCGCCATCCTGGCTGGCATGCTCCTGCCCGCTCTGGCCAAGGCCAAGACCAAGGCCATGACCACCAAGTGCATGAATAACCTCAAGCAATTGGCCATCGGCACCACCATGTATACCGATGACAATGCCGACAAGATTCCCTACGCCGGCATCCGCTTGGCGAGCTGGAATCCCGACCTGTCTTGGGATGACTTGCTGAACTCCTATGTTGGCGGTACTTGGGATGACGCTCAGAAACGCGGTACCCGCGGTGGTGGCACAAATGCCCTCGCCGTCTTGATGTGCCCGTCTGACAAAATCGAAATTGCCACCTATGCCCCCACGGGGCGCCGCCGCTCCTATGCGATGGCCCGTCACAACATGGGCAGCTTCCAGATCGGTGGTCGCAACCCCGGCGCTACGGATTGGCCGCCGAATCCGGCAAACCGCACCGCGGTCGGCCTGCAATGGAACAACCTGACCACGATGGCTCCCCGTTGGGATTCGCGCGATGCGATCACCGCCGGAGCACCCAATCCCCGCTTCCAGCTCGCCCTGCGTGCTCGCATGGTGCAGGACGCCACGGACACCATTGTGCTCTCCGAGCGCCCCGCTCCGAGTAACATCGCTGGTTGCAATGACACTGGTTATACGCTCAACGCTCCGAACGAGCACCTCGATCAGGTTGCCGGTGCGACGACGTTGCAAGACTTCCACAATGCCATGTTCAACTACCAGTTCCTCGATGGCCACGTTGAAACGCTGACCCCGCTGAAGACCTTGGGCATGACCAACGTCAACAACACCCTGCAGACGGGTTCTTGGACCATCCAGCCCAACGACTAAGCAGTCTTTGACTCTTTGAAAACGGCGCATCCGCAAGGGTGCGCCGTTTTGTTTTCGCGAACCCTACTTCTTCGCGAGCGCTTCCATGTAATCAAGCAACGACGCAAACTCCTTCACACTCAGATTCCCCGCCAGCCCTTCCGGCATCAGCGACTTCTCCAGCTTCTGCCGCTTCACGATGTCTTTCACCGCGATAGTGATCTCCTGCGCCGCTACATTCCGGATGACCACCTTGTCCGCCGCTTCCAGCGTCACAAAGCCCTCATACTCCGTCTCATCCTTCAGCACGAACTGGCTCGTCACAAACCCCTGCGCCAGCGTCTTGCCCGGCACCAGCACGGCCTCGGCCAGCTCCGGACGCTTGTAAGTCGTCGCAATATTCCCGAGATAAGGTCCGCGTTGCGGCTCATCCGTGCGCACCGTGTGACACAACACGCAACCTTGTTGCGTGAACAACTGCTCACCCACTTTCACATCGCCTTTCGTCTTGAGCACCGCGGCGATCACATCGGGTATCTTCATATCCGCGATCAACTTTTCCGGTGCGGCCGGCTTGTCCTTTGCCGGATCGAGCTTGAGCGTATTCGCCGCCGCTTTCGCCGCCTTGGCCACATCTTTGTTGGAGTCCTCCAGCGCCATCAACACCTTGTCCTTGTAGGGACGAAACTCTGCCGCCTGCACTGCCCGGAGAATTTGTGCGCGCCGTTGCGGCTCATTCCAGCCCTTCTCCAAGGCCCCCTTCGCCGCTTCACGCGCTTCCGGCGAAGCATTCTTCCGCTCCGCGATCTTCAACAATGCCGCATCTGCCAGCACCGATGTTTCATCATTCAATTTCGCCGCCTCGGTGGTGAGCACCGCATGCTGGCTGTCGAGCTTCGTCGAGTTCATGAACGCCTCGCGCGCCAGCCGCCGCTCGCGTTCTGAGCCCGTGCTGAATTCCTTCTTCACCTGCGCGAGCTTCGGCAACGCGACAAGCATCGCTTGCACCGCGGCAGCATTGTCCGCCTTGGCCAGCGCGATGACCGCATTCGCCCGCGCGACATCCGGTGTGTTCTCTTCTGTCGCCGCCTTCACCAGCAACGCCATCGCGTTATCCGGAATCTTCTCCGCACGTGATAGCTGTCCCGCTGCGGCAGGAATCAGGGAAGCGTCCTGCAGCGCCAGCTTCACCACCCGGTCCAAGGTATCGTTCGACTGGATCTTGTGCCGGTTGAACTCCGCCACCAGATGCGCTGCTTCTTCGCCCTTGGCCACCGCGAGCAACCCCTTCAGCGACTCCGCGATCTTCGGCGTCTCGGCCCATTCCACCGTGGAGTAGTAAGGCCCGCTCGTATCCGGTCGTGTGCCCCAGGAATCCCCTGCCCACACACCTTCTTTGAAATGCAAACGGCACAACGCCGTGATCAACCCCTTGCGCCGCGCCAAGTCCGTCTCCTTCGCCAACCGCGCGATCAAACCATCCACCACCTTCGCCTCGTGCAACGAGCGCAACACCTGCAACGCCCCAAACCGCTGTGCTTCACTCGCTCCCGTGGTGTCCACCACCGCAAAGCAGGCGTCCGCCGCCTTCAATCGCTTCAACGCCTGATACGCTGTATGCGCGATGATTGCATCGCTATCGCCCAGCAGCGGTGTCACGGCGTTCGCATGCTCAACCTTGCCCAAGCGCGCGATGGCCACCACCGCTTCCTTCCGCGTCCGTGCATCTGTTGATTTCAATCCCGCCAGCAACGGCTTGACCGGCACAGTCGCCAACTGGTCTTCACGATCCGTCAACGCGCGGATCGCCCACGCCGCGATCGTCGTATCATTCGCCAGCTTGGCGATGGCCTCCGTCGCTTTCGCCCCTAGGCCCTGCTTGAGCGCGAACACCGCCGCGATGCGCGAAGCCAGCGGTTTCGCGGCATTCTCCGCCAAGGCCGTCAACGCTTTGGTCGTCTCATCCTTCAAGCCTCGGCGCACCAAAGTCCTCTGCGCTTCCAACCGCCGCCGCGCACTTGGCGATTCCAGCAACTTTACCAGCTCCAAGTCCGACGCCTTTGCAAAATCCGGCAGCTTCGCCGGTGTAAATCCTGTCGGCAGCACGCGCACGATGTAGCCCACATCCGGCCCCGCCCAGTTGAACTGTCCGCCCTTCCAGCTCGCCACAAAGATTTGCGTGGAGGCATCCACATCCAGGTCCGTCACCCGCGTCGCACCAATGAATTCCGCCGGTTTCTCCGTCTCCTTATAGGTCGCACCATCCGGCGCGACCGTATGGCGATAGACAAAATTCCGTCCCCAATCCGCCGTATAGGGCAGGTTGTTCCACTTAGCCGGCATGCCCGGTTCATCGATCCACGCCGCACCGCAACCTGAACCGCCACCGTAATCCGCCAGCGGCTTCACGTGGTCTTCCGGAAAGTTTTTGTAGAAGGAGGGATACCCATGCTCTGTCAATCCGCCGAAGTGATGGAAGCGCACATCCCAGCCGCCACCGTCATTCGTATTATCGCGGGCGAAAGCGTCCAGCAAAGGACTTACCGCCGCCTCCAAAATATTGCGCGTCCCCCGAGCATAGAGTTCCAGCCCGGTGCCATCCGGCCGCACTCGAATGATACCACCCGCACGCAATTGCAGCTTCCGCCCATCCGTGCCCTCCGCCTCCATGAAACCGAAATCGCCGATCGCCGCGTAGATCCACCCATCGATACCCAGCTCGATGCCGTTGGACGTGTGATCCGCCGGACGGTCCTTGAACGTGAACGCGATGTTCTTCACCAAAATCTTCTGTTCATCGGAGACACCGTCGCCGTCCTTGTCGATGAACACACTGATATGCGGCGGGTGCAACACGTAGAGGCGGTCATGATCCCACACCAGGCCGCGCGGTGAATCCACGTTCGCCACAAACTTCTTCGCCTCATCCGCCTTGCCGTCGCCGTCCGTATCCCGGAGGCGCACGATGGACGGTGCCAGCGGGCGCCGCCGCCACATAGACGGGGTAATTCACCATCGGCGGTTTGGCGAAGAGGTTCGCCTCGAAACCCTCGGCCACCTTCACTTCCTTCATCAGCGGCTCACTTTGGATCGACGCCTCCTTCGCGCTAAGCTTCTCCGTCTGCGTGCTGTAAACCTCCACCTCCCAGATGCTGCCCCAGCCGCCGCCGGCCTTGCCCAGATACGCCACCCGCACGTAGCGGATGCCCTCCGCGTTGAAGTCGTGCTCATAAGGCCCGTTCTTCTCCGTCTTGGAAGCATCCACTAAAGTCTTCCATTCCTTGCCATCGGCTGAACCTTCGACCTTGTGGAAGTACTTCGCTCCCTCGGATTCCCAGGTGATCTTCACGCCCGTGAGCTTAGTCGGCGCACCCAAGTCCACTTCGAGCCACTCCTTGTCGCTGGGACCATTCGCGCACCAGCGCGTCGAGGGATTACCGTCGAACGCCTTGAGCGCGAAGTTCTGCTTCCCCGCTTCCTCACTGGAAGCTTTGGCCACCTTGCCACGCGCGACGTTCGAGCGCTTCACCGGCGGCGTGTAAACCTTGTGATAATCCTTGTCGTCCAGCTTGCCGCACGCCCAGAGCAATCCGCGCGTGATCAACGTCATGTAGCGTTCATCCGCCACCGTCGCCGTGTTATGGCCCAGCGTCGTGCTGAAGACGCGTGTCTTTTCGAGTTCATTCACCCAGGCGACCACCGCATCCACCGGCTTCATCGTGCCATCCTTCTGCGGCACCATCTGCACGCCCTTGGCGAGCGGCGTGGCGCTCGGGAAGACCCTGACGTTGTTGTAGAGCTCCTCCTTGATCGTCGTCCAGTTCTCCAAGCCCTTCGTGACCGGATGCTCCTTGTTCACGAAATCGATCGCGATCGGCTCCTGCGGTCCATGCCCCGTCGAGTGGATGCCCACAAACTTGAACCACTCATCCGTGCCGATGCGATACGAATGCATCGCGCAGTGCAGGTTCACGGCGGGCACCGTCTTGTGCGCGTTCAGGATGTTTTGGAAATACGGATTCTCCTTCACATCCGAGGAACACTCATCATGGATGATGACATCATAACCCTTGGCCCAGTCCGGATTGTCATAGATGTCGAAGCGCGCCTTCGTCGATTTATCCGGCGAATAGATGACATCCACCGTGATATTCGCCCGGGCTTCGAGTCCCTTTTTCAGGACATCCTTCTGTCCGGCGTAATCGTGACAACACCCGCCCGCGATAAGCAGGGCGCGCAAGGGTTTGGGTAAAGGTTTCTCCGCACTGAACCCGCTGATGGCGAGTAACAGCACGGCCACGATGGCGATACGGATTTGCATAGCTTGAACCGCCAGAGTGAAGGGACTGCCCCTCCGGGAAAAGCAAATTTCACTGCCTCTAATCTCTGCCGACGCATCCGGGCAAAGCCCCCGCTTATCAGTAAGCGAGGAAAGCACCGCCACGCTCCACCACCCTCGCCCCTTGTGGGAAGCCGACCTTCGGCAGGGGAGAGGGCCGGGGTGAGGGGTGCTCGCCTTCCATCCCGGATATCTCCGCGCACTTCGCTCGTCTTTTTCGGGAGAACCTCGCTATGAGCGCATCCTGACACTGTCGTCTTCAGCGACCATGTCAGGGTGCGCCCCCGGTTAACCGGTTTCACCCCGCGCTTATAACGAACGCACGGAGTGACCCCGGCTAACCAGTGGCCTCACCTATTGAGCTTTGAGTTTTGAACTTTGAGCTTTATTCGCCCGTAGTGCAACTACCCGTTCCCCCGAAGTGCGCCTTCCCGTCTGATCCGTTTTATGTTTCCTCCGCGGTTGCCTCCTGTCCTGCGGTACTTTAGCAACCAGTCCACCCTCACCGGACCAAACCCTCGCCAGCCACTTCCCAAGCAAAGCCGAATCGTCGTCGTTCTCGTCCTCGTCGTCGTCCTCGACTCTTTAAATCTGGGACTCCGCCGTCACTCAAACGCCGACCACCGGCAGAAACGCAGAAACCTATTCATGGTAGGGCATTGCTGCCGCAATGCCCTGACTCTTTTCGTCAAAGCACCACGATAAGCAAGCCCCACTACCGCCGAAGCCCACCGCCCCCATCTCCCTCTCCTCCATTGATAAATGGAGGAGAGGGTACGGGGAGAGGAGGCACTAAACCTTCCTTCCTCCCACTCGAAGGTCGAACTTCGACCGGCCCTGCATTCCCTTTAGGGAATTATGTCAAAGAACAATGAAACCATCCGACCCCTGTGAGATATCGTGTTCTCCCCCTCTACGATTGAGAGTTCAAATTCAGCATATGTCCCTGACCCGGCCGGTTCCGCAGTGGCTACTAAGGATTCCCCGGTCCCATTCTCGACCAACGTCCCCTTCACCGCTCCGGCTTACGGACCCTGATCCATACGCCCGATACACTCACAGATCCTAAGTGGAGATGAGCATCGCCTTTCGCACTTCTCACCTCGCACTTTTCTAA
>JAJNBN010000289.1 GCA_021156225.1 Verrucomicrobiota bacterium
CTGCCTGACCACGGGTTCCCTCTGGTCACCCGGGGCTACTGACGTCAACCCCTTCGGGGTTAGCTATTCGGGCGTGTTCTCTATCCCAAAATCTTGCTCAACGTCGCCACCACCCGGTCCTGATCTTCATCTGTCATTGCCGCGAACATCGGCAGGCTAATCGCCTCACCGTAATATTTTTCTCCCACCGGGAAATCACCCTTTTTGAAACCCAGCTCCTGATAATAGGGCTGTGTATGCACGGGGATGTAGTGCAACTGCACGCCGATTCCATTCGCCCGTAATTCCTCGAATACCTGCCGGTGCGTCTTGCTGATGCGATCCAATTGCAAGCGGATGACGTAAAGGTGCCAGCTCGAGTTCGTATCCGGATGCTGATAGGGCAGGGTGAGCGGCAGCTTCAGCAACAACGCATTGTAGCGCGCGGCCAGCACCCGACGCCGCGTGACAAATTCTTCCAACCGTTCCATCTGGCTGGCGCCCAAAGCGGCCTGAATGTCCGTGATGCGGTAGTTGTAACCTAGTTCCAGTTGCTCGTAATACCACGGCCCGTGCGAGGGTTGCGTGAGCAGCTTGGCTTCGCGCGTGATGCCGTGACTGCGCAGACGCAGGAGTTTTTCGTAAAGGTCCGTGCGATTCGTCATGATCATCCCGCCTTCGCCGGTGGTGATGATCTTGACCGGATGGAAACTGAAAACCGTCAGGTCACTGAAGCGTCCATCACCCGTGGGCAGACCTTGATACTTCGCGCCGATGGCGTGCGAAGCATCCTGCATGATGGCGAAGCCATACTTCTTCGCGAGCGCTTGGATCTTGTCGAGTTCGCAGGATTGGCCGGAGAAATCCACTGGCACTACGATCTTCGGCAGTTTCCCCTCCTTCGCGGCTTGCTCCAGCTTCGCCGTCAGCTTCTCCACGCTCAGGTTGTACGTGCGCGGATCGATATCCACGAAGTCCACCTCTGCCCCACAATAGCGGGCGCAATTGGCCGAGGCGACAAAGGTGTTGGGTGAAGTCCAGAGTCGATCACCGGGGCCTAAGTCCAACGCGAGGGCGCCGATATGTAGTGCGGCCGTGGCGCTGGAAAGGGCGAGCGCATGCTTGGCCCCGCAATACTCGGCGACCTTGCGTTCAAAGCGCTCGATGGCTGGACCCTGGGTCAGCCAGTCGGACCGCAATACCTCGGTGACGGCCTGGATGTCCGCTTCCGTGATCCACTGGCGGCCATACGGCAGCGGGTTCATGTCTCTTCGAGATTGAGGAATTCCTTCTTCGATAGGAAAATCGGATTCGTCCCCGAGTTGTATTCGAAGTCCGCCGGAACCGGAGTTCCTTTTTCACCGAGATTGTTCACCGAGTAATCCACCTGATGCGCGATATTCGTGGTGGGTTTGATGACGTAGTGATCGGGAAATTCCAACGTCAGATGGGAATCATCTTCGGGGCACATCACCTCGTGCAACTTCTCACCGGGGCGGATGCCCACGAGCTTCGTCGGCACACCGGGAGCCAACGCTTCGGCCAGGTCTGTGATGCGCATAGAGGGAATTTTCGGCACAAAGATCTCGCCGCCCTTCATTCGGATAAAATTGTTCAGCACGAAATCCACGCCCTGATTCAGCGTGATCCAGAAACGCGTCATGCGTTCATCCGTGATGGGGATTTCTTTCACACCATCCGCCAGCAGCTTCTTGAAGAAGGGGACTACGGAACCGCGAGAACCGACCACATTGCCATACCGCACCACGGAGAAACGCGTGCGATGACCGCCGGAGATGTTGTTCGCAGCCACGAACAGCTTGTCGGAGCAGAGCTTGGTCGCGCCGTAGAGATTGATGGGCTTGGCCGCCTTGTCCGTGGAGAGGGCGATGACCTTTTCCACCTCGTTCTCGATGGCCGCCTGGATGACGTTCTCCGCGCCATGCACGTTCGTCTTGATGCATTCGAGCGGATTGTATTCCGCCGCAGGCACTTGCTTCAGGGCGGCGGCGTGGATGACATAGTCCACCCCGCGCATCGCCTGGGTGAGCCGCTGGGCATCGCGCACATCCCCGATGAAGTAGCGCATCATGTCGCCCTTGAACTCCTGCTGCATCTCGAACTGCTTCAGCTCGTCACGGGAATACACGATGATCTTTCTCGGTTTGAACCGTTCGAGAAGGATCTTCACACACCGTTTGCCGAAGGAGCCGGTGCCCCCGGTAATCAATATCGCTTTGTCGTTAAACATGGCAGAAATCCGCGTGCCCCCACGCTAACCGAGATAAGCGGTCCCTGAAAAGGTGAAAGATGAGCCGTTCATTCCCGCAACCCGGTTTAGTGGCGGGATTTTACCACACCATTGGTGGTCATGAAGCGCGCCAGCGCCTCCGCCACCGCTTTATGCCCATCCGGTCGCATATGGGAACCATCCGAATAAAGTGCGGCATAATCACCACCGGTCAGCACGTCTTTCATCGAAAGATGGTAAACGCCTTCCGTTTTGAACGATTCCGCCACCGCCGCCAATCCCTGGTCATCCAGTGGTTTGGTCCGGTCTTTCATGTTTTCACACACGGCTTGGGAAACTAGCAGAAGCGGCACGCCCTTGCTGTTGGCTGTCTGCACGCTGGTCGCCGTCCATTGCCGGACCTGTTCGAGCCAGCGTTTGCGCGTGTCGTCGTTTTTACCAGCGGCGATCTCGGCATCAGCGTCATTAGGAGCCCCTTGCTGGCGCACCTCGGTGGGCAACAGATGCCAGAAGGCTTTTTCCGTTTTGGCTTCGTGCAGGCGGCGGATGACCAGGCTCTTCATCAGCCAGTTCTTGGGATGCCAACCGTCGAATTCCTTGCCGCGTTTGAACTCCCGCTCGTCCTCATATTCATTGGAGGCGTTCAGGTGCAGGATCACGAGGCTGGGCTGATACTCCAATGCCTTGGTGAGCACGATCTGCTTCCGTTGCGCCCCATAACCCGGCACACACAGGTTGAAAGCCTCGGCCTTGATGCCTTGGGCCTTTAGCATTTCTTGCAATTGAAAGGCATACGCCTTTTCCAGTCCCGGTCCGCGCGGTACGGAATCTCCCACCACAAAAATACGGAACGTGCCAGCGGCGGGTTGTTTGCTCATCTCCTGCGGAAAGAAGCGCCGTCCCCCCGCGCGCACCAGTTTGAGCTTGTCCCCATCTTCGACAAACCCCGCATCCGGGTGATAGCCATAATCGAACCGCCCCGCCATGTTACGCGCAAAGAACACCCGCACCACCACCTCTGCGCCCACCAACAGGAAGAGCGCGAGCAAGAATGCGGCTGTAAGTTTGCGTTTCATCTCGTCAGAACTGGAAGTAGATGAATTCCTGTTCTCCGGCAGAGGAAGTGGCGATGGCCAGGAACATCACGCCATAAACGATCGCCCGCACCGGCCACGGCCAAAGTCCCATCTCCACTTCATCCCGTGCCTTCATGGTGGCCCATTGCAGTAAGATCAGAGGAATGGCGTGCAGCGCGAGCCAGCCGAACGGTTTCACCCAATCCACGCCCGTGCCGTGCCACATGGTCAGGGCCGCAAACCATTGGCCTACTTGCTCCATGCTGCTCGCCCGGAAAATCACCCAGCCGATGAGCGTGAACACGCTCATCAAGAGGATGGCCAACACCTTGCGTGCTCCAGTCTGGGCCAGTTCCAATTTTTCCAAGGGCGGAACCGACCGGTAGATCACCAGCAACAAGCCGTGATACAGGCCCCAGATCACAAACGTCCAGGCCGCCCCATGCCAGAGTCCGGCCAGTGCCATAGTGAGCAGCAGATTGCGGGTGGTGATGAGATTGCCCTGCCGGTTGCCTCCCAGCGGGATGTACACATAATCCCTGAACCACGCCGAAAGCGTGATATGCCAGCGCTGCCAGAAATCCGATGGTCCGGTGGCGAAGTAGGGGTGATGGAAATTGTGATTCAACTGGATGCCCAGCAACCGTGCCGACCCGCGCGCGATGTCAGTGTAACCCGAGAAATCCCCGTAGATCTGAAAAGCAAACGCCAGCGCCCCGAGCACTGCCCAGCCCGCATTCAACTGCGTGTCCTTGGCAAAGGCATAGGTGGCCAGCAACGCGCAGTTGTCGCCCACGAACACTTTTTTGAACAAGCCGATGAGGATGAGCCGTAATCCGCGATGGAAGTTTTCATCCGACCACACCGCCGGTTTCTGGAACTGTGTGAGCAAGTCTTTGGCACGTTCGATTGGTCCCGCGACCAGTTGCGGAAAGAAAGAAAGGAAGGCGGCGAAGGTCAGGAAATCCGTCTCTGGGGTGGCCTTCTTCCGGTAAATATCCACCGCATACGCGATGCTCTGGAACGTGTAGAAAGAAATGCCCACGGGCAGAATGATCGAGAGCAAGGTCCAGTTCGGGTTCATCCCGAAGGTCTGCAAGAGGTGTGCGGCCGAATCTGCGAAGAAATTGAAATACTTGAAGAACATGAGCTGCCCCAAGTTCAACCCGATGCTCAGCAGCATGAACGCCTTGGGCCGCCGGGCTTCAGGCAATGACCACAGCCCCCCGTAGAGCGCCAGCAGGATCACGGGCAGACAGCCCGCCATGATGAGCATGGAGGGCTTCACAATCTTGCCATCCACTCCGGTTACCGCGCAGATCCCTAGCCATGCCAGGGGGGTACACGCCAGTGCCAGCACCTTGCCGGTGCTCACCCGAATACCGGCGATGGCCTGTCCGCAGAGGTAATCGATGACGGTGGAAGTCGCCAGCAGGGCTAGAAACCGGACATCCCAGACACCGTAGAAAAAATAGCTGGAAACCAGTAACAACAATAACCGCCCCCGGTGTGGCACCCCCCAATAGACCGCGAAGACTGCCATCAGGAACAGCGCGTATTGCCAGGAGATGAAGGACATGGCGGCGGTGCGTTCCTTTTATGCGCTGTAGATGCCCTGCCTCCGGGCGAGATCGCTAAAACGGCCGTTTTGTGCCAGCAGTGCTGCGAAACTGCCATCTTCGATGACCTTGCCTTTGTCCAGCACGATGATGCGGTCCATAGTCCTCAGAGTGGAGATGCGGTGGGCCACGCAGATGACGGTGCGGTTTTGTTCCAGATGGTCGATAGCCTCCTGCACCTCGCCTTCAGTGCGGGCATCCAAGTTCGCCGTGGCCTCATCCAAGACAAGGATCGGAGCGTTGCGCACGAAGGCCCGGGCGATGGAGATACGCTGCCGTTGACCGCCGGCCAGATCGGTTCCGCGTTCCGCCACCTTGGTATCATAACCGTCGGTCATGCGCTCGATGAATTCATGCGCGCGGGCTGCCTTGGCGGCCGCAATGACCTCGTCACGGGTAGAGCCTTTCTTCCCGCAGGCAATGTTTTCGGCCACGGACTGATCGAAGATGACAATGTCCTGG
>JAJNBN010000290.1 GCA_021156225.1 Verrucomicrobiota bacterium
CGCGTGGACGGGCAAAACCATCTGGCCTTGGTGAAGGGTGATGTGTCGGGCAAGCCGGGCGCCTTGGTGCGGGTGCACAGCGAGTGCCTGACGGGGGATGTGTTTGGTTCCTGCCGCTGCGATTGCGGACCGCAACTCCATCAGGCCATGAAACAGATTTCGCAAGAAGGCCGCGGCGTTATCGTCTATATGCGGCAAGAGGGGCGAGGCATCGGCTTGGGGCCCAAGATTAAGGCTTATAAGCTGCAAGAGCAGGGTTATGATACGGTGGAAGCCAACTTGAAGCTCGGTTACGGCATGGACCTGCGCGAGTATGGCCTAGGCGCACAAATATTGACGGACTTGGGCCTTAAGAAGATCCGTCTGCTGACCAACAATCCCAAGAAGGTTGTGGGCCTGGACGGTTACGGGCTGGAAATCTTGGAGCAAGTGCCCATCCGGGTGAAGGCGAACCCCCATAATCAAAAGTATCTCCAGACCAAACGGCTCAAGTTGGGGCATCTCATCTAGTCTCTTATGTTGCAGAAGAACCGGAAAGTGAAAGTGGCGGGCAAGGGTTATCGGGTGGCGATCGTCGCCTCCGAGTATAACGCCCGCTATGTGAATGGTATGCTGAAAGCCGCGGAATCATATCTGAACGAGCAGGGGGCCGCCGTGACGGTGGTGCGGGTGCCCGGAGCCTTTGAGATACCGGTAATCGCCGCTCATTTTGCCCAAGACCGTGAAGTGGACGCGGTAATCTGTTTGGGGCTCATTCTGGAGGGGGTTACCGCACATGCCGATCATATCGGCAAAGCGGTGACGGATGCCCTAGTGTTATTACAGATCAATCATCTGAAGCCGGTCATACATGAAGTGTTGGTAGTCAAGGAGTTAGAGCATGCCAAGGTGCGCTGCCTGAGCCCGGATCATAACAAGGGGACAGAAGCCGCCCAAGCAGCCCTTAAGATGTGCCGGGTGATGAAGAAGTTGCTGCCCGACGTGCCTTTCTGAATAGTAGGTAAATGCCCCACGTCCAATCTCGCAGAACGGGCGGATTTAGAGAGCTTGTGAAAAGTTTCACAAAGGGCTTGCGACAAAGAACTGCAGGTGATAGGGTCCGCCACCGTTCGCAAAAAACGAAAATGAAAACATCTACTTGGTTAATTGCACTGACTGCAGCGTTCGCCTCTGTCCAGATGGCCTCTGCGGCTGACGTTGTCGGTAAAATCACTGTCACGGGCACTGTCCCGGCTGAAAAAGACCTTCCGCTGGACCCGAAGTGTGGCGAGCTGCACAAAGGTGCCAAGCCGACGACCACGTTCTACGTGGTGGGACCTAACAAGGAACTGGCTGACGTGTTCGTTCACATCACCAAGGGCTTGGAAGGCAAGAAATTTGACGCTCCGGCCGGCAATGTGGTGCTGGATCAAGTCGGTTGCATCTACGTGCCTTACGTGACGGGCGCGCGGACTGGTCAGAATATCGAAGTGCGCACCTCGGACCCGGTGCTGCACAACGTGCATCCGACACCTGCCGTGGCCGGTAACAAGGAATATAACAAGGCGCAGATGCCCAAGGGCCAGCCGCTGATGTTCACTTGGGACAAGCCGGAAGTGTTCCTGAAGTTCAAGTGCGATGTGCATCCGTGGATGTTCGCCTACGTCGGCCTGGTCGATCACCCGTTCTTCGCGGTGACCGGCAAAGACGGCACGTTCACGATCAAGAATCTGCCTGATGGCAAATACACCATTGATGCTTACCACCGCAAGGCGGGCAAGCCGGTTTCCAAGGAGATCGAAGTCAAAGGTGGCAGAGTGACCGTGAATTTCGAGATTCCGGCCGCCTAATAATCAGCAGTCTTTACGGAGTTTGTGCCGCTGGGCCTGAGGGTCCAGCGGCACGTCCGTTAAATGGTCGTCCAATAGATACCCTAATGCCTGTCGTTAACCAGAGCCAGAAGCTGCATGGGTTCGTCGTTGTGACGGCCTTGGCCACTCTTGGGCTCATCGGCTTGGGCGGATTGGTGACCAGCCATCAGGCGGGCATGGCCGTTCCGGACTGGCCGACGACGTACGGCTATAACATGTTCTTTTTCCCCTTTTCCGGCTGGGTGGGGGGAATCTTCTACGAGCACACCCATCGCCTTTATGCGGCCTTCATCGGTTTGCTGACGAGCATCATGGCCGGCTGGATCTGGTGGCGTCATACGGAGAGTAAAACGCGCTGGGCGGGGATGTTGACGATTTTAATGCTGGTGATGGCGCTGGGGCATCGTGGCTCAGGCAAAGCGATTCGTGAGGCTGATGCGGCGGTGGCGACGAACAGCGTCGCAGTGGCTTCTGCACCCGCTGCCCAAGATATAAGCCCGGTAAATGTAGCTGAGGGGGAATCTCCAGCATCGGGCGGAGCCAAGGGTATCCCATTTCATTTTAAGGTCTTGGCGTTTGTGATGCCGGTGCTGTTGGTCTTCGCTTTGGTGCAGAGTTATCGCAGTCGCGCCGCTTTGCATTGGCTGGCATTGACAGCGTTTTTTGCAGTCATTTTCCAAGGACTGCTCGGCGGGTTGCGCGTGGCACTCTACAAGGACGAGGTCGGTATTTTCCATGCCACCTTGGCGCAGTTGTTTCTTTTGCTGCTCAGCATCATCGCTTTGATGACCTCCCGCTGGTGGGAACAGGCGAAGAGTTCGCCCTTGGCGCCCGGCCGGAAGCTGTTGTTGGCCAGCGGTATCGCTTGTGTCGCCGTCATCTTGCAATTGATCTTGGGTGCCTCCATGCGGCACCAACATGCCGGTCTGGCGGTGCCCGATTTTCCCTTGGCCCACGGACAGGTTTGGCCGGCTACGGATGAAGCCTCGCTGGCGAAGTATAACGGGCATTCCAGCCGCATGGATACGCGGGATTTCAATCCCATCACCGCCGCGCAAGTCCACCTGCACATGGCGCATCGGGCAGGGGCTTTGATCATTTGGGTGGGCTTGATCACGTTGGCCATCGCATATGTCCGCAGCTTGGGCTGGAGGTCTCCTTTTACCCGCGCCGCCGTCATTTGGGCGCTGCTGATCAACAGCCAGGCAGTCGTGGGGGCGCTGACGGTCTGGACCAACAAGGCGGCCGACATCGCCACGCTACATGTGGTGCTGGGGGCGGCTACTTTAATTTATGGTTCGCTAATGACATTTTGTGGCTTTCGCTGCCGGATGGTTTCCGGCAGAGTGGAAGTCTTGGCAGCGGCCAACGGGCGGACGCAGTCCGCCAACGCCGAGGCGATGATCGCCTCCCAATAATTTTTAATGAAGGCAACGGTGCAAGAATTTCAGGAAAGCACAACGGCCAGCAGAGGTCTGGTAGCCGTGCTGTCCGACCTGTTCAAGGCGCGGCTCACCACCTTGGTGGTGCTGACCACGCTGGCGGGCTTTTACATGGGTTCGCAAGGGCCCATGAATGGTTGGTTGCTGCTCCACTGCGTGCTCGGCACCGCATTGTTGGCCTCGGGCGCGGCCGCGTTGAACCAACTGCTGGAACATCGTTTGGATGCCCGGATGCAACGCACGGAAACGCGTCCGATCCCCGCGGGCCAGATGCAGCCGGACCACGTGCTGGTATTGGGGGCGGTGATTTCGGCGGTTGGGCTCATCTATCTGGCTCTAAAGGTCAACCTGCTTACGAGTGTGCTCGGGGCCGCGACGCTTATCAGTTACCTGTTCATCTACACGCCGTTAAAGCGCATCACCCCGTTCAATACGATCGTCGGGGCCGTCCCCGGTGCCTTGCCCCCTTTGATGGGCTGGACCGCCGCGCGGAACTCGATGAGCCTGGAAGGTTGGACGCTCTTCGCCATCTTGTTCTTCTGGCAGTTACCTCACTTTCTGGCCATTGCGTGGCTGTATCGGGCGGACTACGCCAAGGCCGGCTTCCAAATGCTGCCGGTGGTGGATGAAACGGGGGAGCGCACCGGTCGTTCCACCATCAGCCATACTCTGGGTTTGCTGCCCATCAGCCTGTGCCCGTTCCTGTTTAAAATGGTGGGTTCGGTGTATTTCTTCGGGGCCTTTGGCTTGGGGTTGGTGTTCCTTTACTTTTCTGTTGACACGTTGAATTTCACGAAGTTATGAAAGAAGCTTCGCACGGGCGAAGCGCCGGACACAGGCACGAATTTTTTAAAGCGAAACCGAAACATGCAGCACACAACGCACACCGCTCCGCACGAGACATCGCACGAGCACCATCATGAGGATTTGGGCTTCTGGCGTACTTATGTGTTCTCGACCGACCATAAGATCATCGGTATCCAGTACGCCGTCACCTCGCTTGCCTTCCTTTTCTTCGGTTTTTGCCTGATGCTGGCCATGCGCTGGCAGATCGCGTATCCCGGTGAACCGATTCCCGTCGTCGGCAAGTTGTTGGAGACCATCCTCGGGGAGACAGCCAAGGGCGGCATCATGTCACCCGACCTTTACAATGTGTTCGGTGCCATGCACGGCACGATCATGGTGTTCTTGGCGGTGGTGCCGTTGGCTTTCGCCGGATTTGGTAACTACGTGGTGCCGCTGCAGATCGGTGCGATCGACATGACCTTCCCGCGCATCAACATGGCGAGCTATTGGTCCTTCTTCATCGGTTGCGTGGTGATGTTCTTCAGCTTTTTCATTCCGGGCGGTGCAGCGCAAGGCGGCTGGACCTCTTATTCTCCGCTGGCCTCGACGATTCCTACGGATGGCCAGACCTACTGGTTGATCGGCATGGTGCTCCTGATCACGTCCTCCTTGCTCGGTGCAGTTAATTTCATCGCGACCATCATCCAATTGCGCGCTCCGGGCATGACCTGGATGCGGTTGCCGTTCTTCGTCTGGGCGCAGTTCGTCACGGCGTTCCTCCTGCTGTTGGCGTTCCCGCCGCTGGAAGCTGCCGGTATCATGCAGCTCATGGACAAGGTTTTTGGCACCAGCTTTTTCCTGCCGACCGGCCTTATGGTGGGTGGTCAGGTTGCTGACATTAGCGGTGGCGGCAGTCCGTTGCTGTGGCAGCATTTGTTCTGGTTCCTCGCACATCCTGAGGTGTACGTGCTGATCCTTCCGGCCATCGGTATCGTGGCGGAGATCATCGCTTGCAATACGCGCAAGACGCTGTGGGGGTATCGCTCGCTGGTTTACTCGGTGCTGGCCATCGGGTTCATCGCTTTCATCGTGTGGGCGCATCACATGTATCTGACGGGCATGGGCACGAAGATCAGTGCGTTCTTCCAGACGACGACGATGATCATCTCGATCCCGTCCGTCATCATCTTGACCTGTTTGTTCATCACCCTATGGGGTGGCTCCATCCGTTTCAATACGCCCATGCTCTTCGCGCTGGCGTTCCTGCCGATGTTCGGCTTGGGCGGTCTGACGGGGCTGCCGCTGGGCTTCAGCTTTGCGGACTTGCACCTGCATGACACTTATTACGTCATCGCGCACTTCCATTACATCGTCGCACCGGGAACTATTTTCGCGCTCTTTGCGGGTGTGTATTATTGGTATCCCAAAGCGACGGGGAGGAAGATGAACGAATTCTGGGGCAAGGTGCATTTCTGGGTGTCGTTCATCGCCATGAACCTGATCTTCCAACCGATGTTCGCCCAAGGTATGGCCGGCATGCACCGCCGTATGTATGACGGCGGCGCCACTTACTCCGGCGTGCTGGACCCGGAAACGGGCGATGTGGTCGGTTTGGAGGCCTTCATCATCAACTTGAACAAGGGCATCACGCACGCGGCCATGCTGATGGCGGTGGCGCAGTTGCCTTTCATCATCAATTTCTTCTACAGCATGTTCAAGGGCGAGAAGGTGGATGACAATCCGTGGAAGGCCACGACGCTGGAGTGGCAGACGCCCACCCCGCCGCCGCATGGCAACTTCACGAAGGAGATCATCGTCTATCGCGGACCGTATGACTACAGCCTGCCGGGCGCGAAGGAAGATTACACTCCGCAAACCGAGCCCAACCACAAGTAAGCGGGAACGAAAGAAATCTTAACGCACAATTTAAGGTCAAACATGGACGTCCCATACACAACAAAACCCAGGTCTGATACAGGCCTGTATAATGCCAAGCTCGGCATCTGGCTGTTCCTGGCCTCGGAAGTGATGCTCTTCGGCGCGCTCTTCTCCTCCTACATCCTGTTGCGGGTGAACGCGCTGGAAGGCACCTGGCCGCATGGCTTGCTGAACATCCCCATCGGTACGTTCAACACGGCCGTGCTGATCTCGTCCTCGATCACCGTGGTGATGGCCTGGGCTTCGCTGAAGCTCGGCAAGTTCAATCACTTCAAGATCTATCAAGGCCTCACCATTCTCTGTGCGCTGGCGTTCATGGTCATCAAGTCTGTGGAATACAAAGACAAGTTCACGCACTACGAGGTTTGGTTCAACGATCACGAGAAGAAATCCATCCGTGGCCACATCGAAGTGCCGGGCGAAGAGGGGAATCCTTGGTTCATGACCCACAAGAAGCTTGCCGAGCGTAAGATCGAGACCATCAAGATCCATCCGGATCCCAAGGTGACAGTGGCTTCAGGCAAGGAAGCGCATGGCGGGGCGGAAGCTCATGATGGCCACGGTGATCATCCTCCCGTGCAGGAGATCAAGGTGGCTGACATCAAGCGTCTCTCGGCGTTCGTGCCGGCCCACAGCACCTATTTCGCCATCTACTTCACGCTGACGGCGCTGCATGCGCTGCACGTGATGGGCGGGGCCCTGGTGATGGCCTATCTGTGGGGCCCGGGCTCCAAGATGTGGAAGACGGACCCGGAACGTTTCACCAATCGTATTGAAGTGTCTGGTCTGTTCTGGCACTTCGTTGACCTGGTCTGGATCTTCCTGTTCCCGGTCCTCTATCTGCTGTAATCCCCAAAGAGAAATTATAATTATGGGCGACGGACATTCTAAAGAAGACATCAAGAAGCACATCAAGCTGTACATCGGCATCTTCATTGCGTTGCTGATCGGGACAGTCTTGACGGTGGCTGCGGCATACGTTGACTTGGGGCACAAGGCGAACATCGCGCTGGCGCTGTTCATCGCTTCGGTCAAGGCGTTCCTGGTGGCCGGGTTCTTCATGCATCTTACCACCGAAAAGAAGACCATTTACACGATCCTTGTCTGCACCGTGATCTTTTTCATCGGCCTCATGGCCCTGACCATCATGGCTCATTATGATGTTCCGGGTGCGGGGCATTAATCCTATGTCACTCAAAGCATTTCACGTGGTTTTTGTTTCATCCGCCGTGTTGCTCACCTTGGGCGTGGGGGCATGGAGCTTGAACCGGTATTTTCAGGAAGGTGGCGATCTGAATCTCGCGCTGGGGGCGGGTTCACTGGTCACCGCCGTCGGGCTCGGAGTTTACGGGCGCTATTTCCTGAAGAAACTCAAACACATCAGCTACCTGTAACATCATGCGTCTGGTAAAGCGATTGGCCCTGATTCTGATAGCATTGCTGGCGTTCTTGGCTCCCCAGGAACTGCTCGCTTGTGCCGTCTGTTTTGGGGACAAGAACTCCCAGATGGGCAAGGCGGCTGATGCCGGGGTGCTGACGTTGCTGCTGGTCATCATGGCCGTGCTGGCCGCCATCGCCTCGTTCTTTATCTATATCGTCCGCCGGACGGCACGACTGGAACAACAGAATTTACCGGACTCGATCGCTCCATCTTCCCAATAACTGATTTTGACCCATGACAGAACCCTTCGCATTTTTAAAGAAACTGCTCTTCATGCCAGTGCTCGCCTCCGAGCATGGTAAAGACGTGGACAATTTCATCATCTACGTGCATCTCCTCATGGGGGTGCTGTTCGTGGGATGGTTCAGCTATTTTCTCTACTCATTGTTCCGCTTCTCTGCCAAACGCAATCCGAAGGCGGACCATTTCGGTGTGAAATCCCATGCCTCCAGCTACCTTGAAGTCGTGGTGGCGCTGGTGGAAGTGGCCTTGCTCGTGGGCTTCGCGATCCCGCTTTGGGCCAAGGTGGTGGATGATTTCCCGAAGGAAAGCGAATCCACCGTCATCCGGGTGACTGCGCAACAATTCGCCTGGAATTCCCGCTATCCGGGCAAGGACGGCGTATTCGGCAAGCGTGATATCAAACTGGTGAGCGGCAGCAACACCTTGGGCTACGACCCCGCTGATCCGGCCGGTAAAGATGACGTGGTGCCGCCGTTGAACGACATGAACGTGCCGGTGAACAAACCGGTCATCATCCAATTGACTTCGCTGGACGTGATCCATTCGCTCTCCATTCATCCATTCCGTATTTGTCAGGATGCGATTCCGGGCCAGCATGTCCCGCTGCACTTCCTGCCGAACAAGGAAGGCCGGTTCATGATCACCTGTGCACAATTGTGCGGTAACGCACACTACGGCATGCGCGGGTTTTTCACGGTGCTTTCCCAGGAGAAGTACGACAAGTGGATGGCTGAGAAGGCGGCGGCGGCCTCTGCCTCAGCGGGCGGTTTCGAGTAAACAACCGCATCCCACAGCAACTGTGATTTACGGTTCGGCGGCCCAAAAGCCGCCGAACGCATTTAAGAGGAAATGAAACCAGGCGTGCGACCAATCCAGTTTGTGGTATGGAGCGGCCTTGTACTCATTATTCTCGTCATCGTCGCCGCCTTTGTAGTGGAGCAGCGCAAAGTGAGCCGGACAACGGCGAGCGGATTTCCCGTGTATGGCGATGTGGTGGATTTTTCGGTGACGAACCAGCTTGGGCAGGTGGTGACCAAGGCAAACCTGAAAGGAAAGCTCTGGGTGGCCAACATCATCTTCTCACGTTGTCCCGGACCGTGCGCGCAAATGACCCATCAGATGGCTGAGTTGCAAAAGACGGTGCCGGCAGACTGGCCGGTGCAATTCATCACCCTGACCACGGACCCGGAGTTTGACAGCCCATCGGTCTTGCGCAAATACGGTGAAAGATTTGGAGCCGATCCCCAGCGTTGGTGGTTTCTTACCGGGACCAAAAAAGAGATCCTCCGTCTGGCCGTGCAGGGTCTCATGCTGACTGCGGAAGAGAAACCCGAGGGACAGCGCGAACTGCCGGATGACTTGTTTATCCACAGTTCGATTTCTGTCCTGGTGGATGGGCAGGGCAGGGTGCGAAAAACGTTGCAGGTATTGCCTCCGGATTCAGTGGAAGAAGATGCGCAGATCGCGGCTTTCAAGCAAGACAGTGTGAAGGAGATGCGCGCAGCGATGGAGCAACTGCTCAAGGAAGGCACCACGAAATGAATCTCTCAGATCTACCGGCGGTCAATGCCAGCCTGAACGGGCTGAGCATGATTTTTCTCAGCTTGGGGTACACGTTCATCAAG
>JAJNBN010000291.1 GCA_021156225.1 Verrucomicrobiota bacterium
CTTAACGCATTTTCTTGGTGAAGTGACCGACGGGAGTCGGGTGCGGGAGGTGTGGACTGATTGCTAGAGTGCCGCAGAACAGGATGCAATCGCGGAGTGTCACATTGAACGGATCGGACGGGAAGGTTACTTCGGGGAATGAATGAATTTATTTTGGGGAATGGGTCAGGGATCTGGGATGGGAGATGGACCGCTCTGGCGGCCCTTCAGGCCGCTTACTTTGTCCGCCTCCTGACCCAGGGCAACAGAGCTGCCCTAGGCTGGATTCTGTTGGCCCTTTGGGCCAATGATATCGGCGCTTTGCTATGGATTCGGCGGTGGGGTTGCGGTTAAGTGGGAAGCACAATATCCTTAGCGCTTAGCTGCTTATCCTATCTAATCTATGAAGACGCGTTTGGCTCTTGCTCTGACTCTGGGTCTGGGTTTCTCGATGGTGGTCGCCTCAAGCAGTTTGCGGGCGCAGCCTTCCAGCGATCTAAAACAGAAGGTGACGGCGCGAGTGACGGCTGAGACGGCGGATCTGGTGAAGTTGTATCAGCATCTGCATGCGAATCCGGAGTTGTCCTTCCAGGAGGAGAAGACGGCGGCGCGGATCGCGGAGGAGTTGCGGAAGGCGGGGTTTGAGGTGACGGAGAAGGTCGGCGGGCATGGGGTGGTGGGGGTGCTGAAGAATGGGAGCGGGCCGACGATCATGATGCGGACGGACCTGGATGCGTTGCCGGTGCCGGAGCAGACGGGGCTGCCCTACGCGAGCAAGGTGAAGGTGGTGGACCCGGATGGGAAAGAGGTGCCGGTGATGCATGCGTGCGGGCATGATATCCACATGACGTCGTTCATCGGGTCGGCGCGGGTGATGAGTGCGCTGAAGGACCAGTGGAAGGGGACGCTGGTATTCATCGCGCAACCGGCGGAGGAGAAGGGCGGTGGGGCGCGGGCGATGTTGAAGGATGGTTTGTATAAGCGGTTTCCGAAACCGGAGAAGGCCATCGCGCTGCACGTGGCGTCGGATATGCCGGTGGGGACGGTGGGTTATGTGCCGGGGTTCGCGCTGGCGAATGTGGATTCGGTGGATATCACGATCCGCGGCGTAGGCGGGCACGGGGCTTATCCGCATGGGGCGAAAGATCCCATCGTACTCGCCGCGCAAACGGTGCTGGCCCTGCAAACGATCGTGAGCCGGGAGATTTCGCCGACGGAATCCGCCGTGGTGACGGTGGGTTCCATCCACGGGGGCACGAAGCATAACATCATCCCGGATGAGGTGACGTTGCAGTTGACGTTGCGCTCGTACAAGGACCCGGTGCGGTTGCAGACGATCGCGGCGATCAAGCGCATCACGGAAGGTCTCGCGAAGGCGGCGGGCGTGCCGGAGGACCGGATGCCGATCGTGAAGTTCAGCGATGAATTCACACCCGCGTGTTACAATGATCCTTCGCTCACGCGGCGGCTCGCGGGGGTGATCGATACTTGGCTGGGTCAAGGTGCCGCCATCGAGCGGCAGCCGGTGATGGGCGGGGAGGACTTCTCGGAATACGGGCGCACGGAGGACAAGGTGCCGATCAGCATCCTGTGGCTGGGCGTGGTGAATCCGGAGGTGGTGAAGGAGGCGATGCAAAAGAAACAGGCGCTGCCGACGATCCATTCGCCGTTCTTCGCACCGGCGGCGGAACCGAGCATCAAAGCGGGCGTGACGGTGACGACGGGGATCTTGTTCGATCTGCTGGGGAACAAGTGAATCGGAAAGGTTGAATCCGCTTTCCCTTGGCAGCGTCAGCTCTGCATACTGAAGTCATTCCATGAAGCCATTAATCACGTTGGTTGCGTTTAGTTTGTTTTGTCTCGCGAGCAATCCGCTCCAGGCGGCGAATCCGGCGGACGTGAAGCTCACGGGGGATTGGGAAATCCAGGTGAGTGTGCCGGATAATGCGAAGGTGAAACCCACGACGATCAAGGTGGAACCGAACACGCAGTTCACGGTGACGGCCCAGAAGTATGCGTCTCTGCCGGTGTATAAGACGAGCGGCGGTGGCTGGGCGCGCGGGGTGCAGCTCACGCCGTTGAAGGCTCAGGAGACGACCACGCCGTTTCTGCTGGTGACGAACAGCTTCGTGCTGCGTGCTGGACCGGAGGACTCGGCGATGACGTTTGTGCGCGGTAAAGATTACGAGATTGATCTCACGTGGGGCACGCTAGGCCGGTTGACCAACGGAGTGATCAAAGAGGGGCAGGCTGTTTACGCGAACTATCAACATAGCTTGTTGCGATTAGATGCGATCGTGCAGACGGCGGGTAACAAAATCGAATATCGCAAGGGACAACCGCTCGCGGCGGCGCCTTTACCGGCAGAGTTGAAGAAGGGTGAACGGCGTTTGGCAAGCGTGTGGCTGCCGGGGCATGTCGAGAAGTTGACGACGAATAATGTGTTCGTGGTCTTGGAAGACAAATATCCCGAACCGGCCAAGGCGACACCGTCCGTGGCGGAGAAGTTGGTGCCGAAGGCGCTCAAGAAGCTGCAAAGCGGCGAGCCGATCCGTATCCTCGCTTGGGGTGATAGCGTGACGGTGGGGACCTACGTGCCGGATTATGAAAAGAACCGGTGGCAGAACCAGTTCGTCACGCGCCTGCAAGAGCGCTTCCCGAAAGCGAAGATCGAGCTGCTCACGGAAGCGTGGGGCGGGCGCAACACGAGCAGTTATCTCAACGAACCTCCGGGCGGCGAACATAACTACAAGGAAAAGGTGCTGGCGACGAAGCCGGACTTGATCGTGTCCGAGTTCGTGAATGACGCGGGGCTGACACCCGCACAGGTGGAGGAGCGTTACAGCAAATTGCTGGCGGACTTTCAGGCGATGGGCACGGAGTGGATCATCCTCACCCCGCACTACACGCGGCCGGACTGGATGGGGCTGAATCGCGAGCGGGACATCGACAACGATCCGCGCCCGTATGTGAAGGGCCTGCGCGAATTCACGGCGAAACACAACGTGGCACTCGCGGATGCGTCGTTGCGCTACGGACGTCTCTGGCGCCAGGGCATCCCACACAGCACCATCATGCTGAATTCCATCAATCACCCGGACGCGCGCGGCATGAAACTGTTTGCGGATGCGTTGATGGAGTTGTTTCCGTGAGCTGACGGAGACTTAAAGGCTGTGGCCCAGAGTGTGCGCAAGAGTGCAGGTGGGTTTGTCTTTTACCCGGAGCACTTGATAGGAACCGCCCGCCGGACAGGTCGGCATAACGCCGTCTTTCAAATACATTGAAGCTGTCTTGATATCCACCAGATCATCCAGCCCCTTCTTGTTCTCCAACGACCACGACCGCTGAAGTCCTGAGATCTGCTTCAAGTTCGCAACGCACGCATTCTTCGCCGCCGTCGCTCTGGCTTCCCGCACATTGGGAATAATGATAGCCGCCATCAGTCCGATGACGGCGACACCAACCATCAGCCGCGCGCCGAAAGAGAACTTGGATGGCTTAGGTTCGTTCATGACCGTTTCCTATTCTACCAATTGGATGTCGATGCCTTTCAAGGCGGGATTATTTTTGATGAGCTTTAGTACCGCCCGTTTTTGTGAGGCTGCGACACTAATGGTAATCTTGTTCTCCTCCTGTTTCAGTTGCCAACGCATGCCCGCATCATTGAGGACTTGTTTGATAACTTGGAAATCAGGCATGCGTTGCATCAGGCTGCGACCGGCCAGGCCGAAAACCGGCACCTTGGGTTCCATCAGGAGCTTGAGCCTGGCATCCGTGAGGATATCTACCCTGCGGCCTTTCAACTCGGGGCTTTTCAATAACAGATTGAGCGCTCGATCGCGGTCCTTTTCCGCGACCATTATGTCGCAGACCATTAGACAGTTCACGCCGGCTCGTATCCCTGCCTTTTGGAATATATCACGCAGAATAATATGAGTTTCGTCATCTGCGGGACTGTTGCCCACACTTGCTACTGACACGTGTCCGTTCCGCACCAACTGCGGCGGGAGCGTCTTGATGCGATCCGACTGACAGGCGCAGACCATCAATGCGAGGGCCAGCAACCAACACATTATGATGCTCGTTCTCATAGCAGGCTAAGGCTTGTAGATTCTATACACCCGCCCGCCTATGCTGAACAGGCGGGGAACTTCATTCATCACTTGACCGGATGAATTCACCCAGCGTATCGATAGCCATCCGGCTTTGAGGGTAATTGGTTCATCATCGTGAACGGAGGTCAACATCCATTCTCCGTCCCGACGGGTGTAGATGGCAAACATGTCGCGATAGACCTCTTTGCTGCCCAATCGGTCATAGCTCTCGTGTATCACCACGGATACCTCGCCGTTTTTGAATTCAAAATAGCTCAGCCCTGTGCTGCCGATTTTGTCTTCGATATACCTCCCCTCCGGATTCATCGCCAGCCGATACCAGACAATCGCAAAAAAGATCACACTCAGGCAGGTGAAAGAAACCGCCAGCAACTTCCTCCGAGATACTGGTCTTTCAGGAATAACATTCATGATTACGCCAGCCGGGGCAGTCACGGCAACATGTGCCCCAATTCCTTTCCTTTGCTGCACGTTGGTGCATCAGCGATCGTTTTGCCCGGACCATAGGAGCCACTGTTTGGGCATGGGGGATGCTGGCCATTCTTCAAGTATACCATCGCTGCATTCCAATCCGGCTTCGCCGTGTCCGGCAGCTTGTTCACGACGGCCCATTGCTGGATAGCCCCGTCTATTTGTTTAAGGTTGGCGATGCAGGTGCTTTTGGTGCTGAAGGTGCCGCTCCGTATGTGATTGGGAAGCCAAATGGCATAAAAGGTGGTGCCGACAAACAGCAGCATCAACACATTCCTCATCCAATGTCCGCGCATGAGTTTCATAGCTTCTTTTCACTGTAACGAATGCCCCAAGGTCATCGCCTTGGAGCAGGTCGGCAGGTCCCAGACGGTTTTCCCTCCTGCATACGTTCCGCCCGATGGACACTTGGGCAGGTCGCCATTTTTCAGGTGCTTGGTTGCCGCGTTCAAATCTGGCGCGTTAGTGGCTTCCAGTTTGTTCTCGATTGCCCATTGCTGAATCGCTCCAGCGATTTGTTTCAGATTGGCGACGCATGAGTTCGGGGGGGCGAAACGGGGTCTCCGATTGAGATTAGGAATGACGATTGCCGCCGTCAGGCCAGCCACAACTGTGATCAAGAAGAACAGCGACCATTTATCACGTGTTTTCATCGGCGATAGTTTTCTTAGAGTGTGTGTCCGAACTGTTTGGCTAACGTGCATGTCGGCGGGTCTTTCACCGCCGCCCCGAGTTGATAGGTGCCACCCTTCGGACATTTGGGCAGTTCTTTACCCGGCAGGAATTGAATCACCTCAGCCAGTACCGGTTTGTCCGCGTC
>JAJNBN010000292.1 GCA_021156225.1 Verrucomicrobiota bacterium
TTCGTGGATCGCACGTTCAATCTGAACCTGAACATCAGCAAGGCCATCCTCCAATTTTTCCTCGATCGCTGGCAGCCCGATCTCTTCGTCCATTTCGAGATGGTGCCCGACCGTCTGCCCGAAGCCTTGCGCGAACTCATCGCGAAGTTCCCTCCCGGTGGCGTGCAGCTCGAGGTCGGCATCCAGACGTTCAACACCGAAGTGGGCAAGAACATCAGCCGCCGGCAAGATTACACCAAGCTCGCTGATAACTTCCGCTACCTGCGCGAGCATACCGGCGTGCATATCCACGCGGACCTCATTGTCGGCCTACCCGGCGAGACCTTGGAAAGTTTTGCCGCAGGGTTTGACCGCCTCATCGCGTTGAAGCCGCAAGAAATCCAAGTAGGCATCCTCAAACGCCTGCGCGGCACGCCCATCGTCCGGCACGATAAAGAGTTCACCATGCTCTACAGCGCGCAAACGCCGTATGAGATTTTGCAGAATCGCGACCTCGATTTCGCCACCATGCAGAAGATGCGCCGGTTCGCCCGCTTCTGGGATCTGGTGGGGAACAGTGGCAACTTCGTGGAAACGACGGCGCTCATCTGGCACGAACAGCCTTCCGCCTTCAACGCCTTCCTAGAATGGACCGAGTGGCTGTATCAACGCGTCGGCCGCACGAACCAGATCGCCCTGCCCCGTTTGATGGAGTTCCTCTTCGAGTTCCTCACCACCGCTCGCGGACTGTCCATCGAACCCGTGGCGCTCTCCCTGTGGAAAGATTTCCAACGCGCCGGTCGCAAGGACAAGCCTGAGTTCCTTCGCGAACATTTGCCGGAAGAAAGACACCCGACACCATCACGGGAAAAGAGCTCCGGACCGAAGCGGCAGGCAAGGCATGTAGCAGTGTGAGTTGAATGGCAGGATGGCGGTAGGAAACGGAGCCGAATGGCGCATTGTAACGGCAAGAAAAGTTGACCTCGCGGATTTCCCCCTCGAAAAGCACAGCAAATGTCACTGTAGCGTTGACCGCAGGCAAGGCCATGGCTTACTAACAACAGCCAGACACACCCGCCATAAACACACTTAGCCGGAGACACCATGACCATCATCGACAGCGAGTTTGAAGACGTGCTGACTCCCACAGGGCCGATGCGCACGTATATTTTCCGACCCGCCACTCCCGGACGTTATCCGGGCATTCTCCTTTACTCGGAGATCTTTCAGGTCACCGGCCCGATCCGCCGCACGGCAGCAATGCTTGCCGGCCATGGCTTTGTGGTGGCCGTGCCGGAAATCTATCACGAGTTTGAACCGGCCGGCACCGTTCTCGCCTACGACCAAGCCGGGGCGAATCGCGGCAATGAGCTTAAGATCACCAAGCCGCTCGCGAGCTATGATTCCGATGCGCGTTGTGCGCTGGATGCATTGCTGGCGAATCCACATTGCACCGGAAATCTCGGCGTCATGGGCATTTGCATCGGCGGGCACCTCGCTTTCCGCGCCGCCTTGAATCCGGACGTGCAAGCCGCCGTTTGCTTCTACGCCACGGACATCCACAAGCGCGGTCTCGGCCAGGGGATGAAGGATGACACGCAAGATCGCATGAAAGAAGTTCGCGGCGAGATGATGATGATCTGGGGCCGCCAAGACCCGCATGTGCCGGACGAAGGCCGCGCCCTCATCTATCAATTGATGCTGAAAGCGGGCATCCATTTCACCTGGCACGAATTCAACGGCCAGCACGCCTTCCTGCGCGATGAAGGTCATCGCTACGACCCCGCCCTCGCCCTGCAATGCTATCAGATGGCCATCGGATTGTTTAAGCGGAAGCTCGGCGAAGGCGACCAGCGGGTGGTTGCCGAAGGTGGCCCAAAAGAGTCGAAGCACTGAGTTTCTCAAATAGATCTGCCAAATAAAAAAGGCCCGGACATCACGTCCGGGCCTTTTGTGTATTCACTTAACCAAAACTATACGGCTTGCTCGCCCGTCTCATCCGTGCGGATGCGGATGATGTTATCGATCGGCATGACGAACACCTTGCCATCACCGATTTTCCCGGTCTTGGCCGCCTTCAGGATCGCTTCCACAGCCGGAGCGGTCATGCTATCAGCCACGACAAGTTCCAGTTTGATCTTCGGCAGGAACTCCACCGTGTATTCGGAGCCACGGTAGATCTCCGTGTGCCCCTTCTGGCGGCCGAAGCCTTTGACTTCGGTGACCGTCATGCCCAGCACGCCGATGGCGGTGAGTGCTTCCTTCACCTCGTCCAGCTTGAAGGGCTTGATGACTGCTTCGATTTTTTTCATAGCCTGTTGGGTTGCCAGATTACTTGTTGTTGATGACGAAGTCGGGATACGCCTCGTTGCCATGTTCGCCGATGTCCAATCCCTCTTGTTCCTCTTCCGCCGTGACGCGGATGCCGATGGTTGCCTTGAGGACGTACCAAACGATGAAGGAGATAATGAAGGTGAACGCGGCCACGGCGAGGACACCCTTGAGCTGGATCATCAATTGGCTCATGCCACCGGTGACTTCGAAGCCGGAGACGGCCTTCGAGATCTTCGCATCAGCGAAGAGACCCAAGGCCAGCGTGCCCCAGACACCGTTGGCCAAGTGCACCGAGAGCGCACCGACCGGATCATCAATCTTCATCTTGTCAAAGAAGAGCACAGAGAGCACCACCAGCACGCCGGCGATCAAACCGATCACGATGGAGGCTCCGACCGATACAAACGCGCAAGGCGCCGTGATGGCCACCAAGCCCGCCAAGCAGCCATTCAAGATCATGGACAGGTCGGGTTTGCCGAGCAGCAGCCACGCGGTGATCATGGCGCTGATGATACCCGCTACCGCTGCGGTGTTCGTGGTCACGAATACGTGTGCCATGGCGGAACCATCTCCCACACCCATGGTGGAACCAGGGTTGAAACCAAACCAGCCCAGCCAGAGGATGAACACACCGATGGTGGACAACGCAAGGCTATGACCCGGGAAGGGATGAACTTTGCCATTGGCCAGATACTTGCCCGCCCGCGGGCCCAACACAATCACACCTGCCAGAGCCGCCCAACCACCCATGGAGTGAACCACGGTAGAACCGGCGAAGTCGTAGAAGCCCATGTCAGCCAGGAAACCGCCGCCCCAGATCCAGTGACCCGTCACCGGATACATGAAAGCAACCAGAACGAAGCTGAACAGCACGAACGAGCCGAACTTGATACGCTCGGCCACCGCACCAGAAACGATCGTGGCCGCCGTGCCAGCGAAGACCAACTGGAAGAAGAACTTCGCGTAGAGCGGAACACCCGTCCAGTTGATCGAGGAGTACACGCCCTTATACGCGTCTCCTGTAGCTGGACTATTGTCCTCGCCCTTCAGCATGAAGATGCCTTCTGTGCCGACCCAGTCACTGCCATCACCAAACATAAGCCCCCAACCTATGAAATAGTAGGAGAGAGAAGCACAGGCGAAGACCACGAAGTTTTTCGCGAGAATGTTAGCCGTGTTCTTTTGCTGGCACATGCCGGACTCAACGCAAGCAAAGCCCGCGTTCATCCAGAACACCAGCGCACCACACAGCAGCACCCACATGGTGTCCATGCCGATCTTCAGCGTGGCTGCCGGATCTGCCGCCGGAGCAGCCGGAGCTTCGGCAACGGCTGCGACGGCATTCGTCACAGCAGCAGCCGTTTCAGCGACGGCCGGTGGCGGCGCATCCGCAGCCATCCCGAGCCAAGGGACAAGCCCGAGCGCGATTGTACATAAGAGCAGTTTGAGTTTCTTCATAGTTAGGTATTGGGTGTCTCGTTTGTCCGGCATGACCGGTAGCACTCGCCGTCCGGTCAAATTTTCTCCACGCAAGGGCACACCACAGGCGTGCCCCTTTTTCAAAGGCTTGCTAAACTTCGCAATGAATTGCCGGGATGGTTAGTCCACTGGCTGGCCGCGGAAGAAGCGGCGATGGATGGGTGTCACCGGTTTGGGCGCCTCCATCTTGACAGGAGCTGGCGGAGGCACTGCTGCGGGGGCCAGTGCGGTTGCCGCAGCTTGGATCATCGGCGCAGCGGGAGCGGTAGAAATTGGTTTGGCCGTCTGAATCTGGCTCGTCAATTGGGACAAGGCCAAGTTGCTGGCCATCTTGAGCGCCGGATAGTTCACTGTTTCCGAGGTCAGGATACTGAGAAAACCATGTGAAGCCCGGCGGATATAGAGCCAGTAACCGTCAAACTTCAGCAGCAAATCATCAAACTGGCTCACCTGCAGGTCGAACGTGCTGTAGATACCGAGCAGGCGGCGGCCCAGCTCCGCAAAAATTTCGTCAGCGAAGATGGCGGGCATCTGGCGGCAGACCAGTTCCCCGTTCGTATTCATCACGAAACTGCCTTCCACACCGTGTATATCCTTCAAAGCAGCGAGTACTTTTTCCATGGCGTTTTAAGTTATACGAGTTTCTTGGTGATCTGGGCGAAATTGGCCTTGGGAGTCGTCACGAAGCAGGCCACCGATTTTTCATTGAGCACACAGATGCCCTTGTTTTGGCGTCCGAACAGGTCCACCTCTCTGAGGTTCTCCGCCCCCAGACTCTGACCGATCAGGCGTAGCAGTTCGATGTTATACGCGAACGCGGCCTGCATGTTTTCCGCGTCGTCCGACTTGGCCTCTAACAGGCTGCCATCCTCGCTGAACTGGACACCGGAAATGACCTCCGGGTCCGCCAACACTTCAAGTACGGGATCTCTTTGCATAAATTGAGCCTTGTCCAATTGGATGACCTCGCCGCCCATTTGCAGTTCGGCCACGTTGGTTTCATCGTTCCGCGAGGCTGATTCCAAAAGCAGCCCCTGCCAATGGCGGGTAATGGTTTCTTCGGTTGGGCGGACTCCATCCTGGATGGTGAAATTGCCGTTCCGCCAGCGCAACATCTCATAAAAGGCCTCTTCGCCATAGACGCCGCCGACTTGGGCATGAACCACTTGGCCGCCCGCAAAATAGATCACTCCGACTTTATCATGGGTTTCCACCCTGACCGAACGTGTAGCCAAAGTGAGGCACTCCATCTGGATGAGATCCTGCAACGTTGCCCCCAACATCACACCCTCAAATCCCCGAGGCGCAGTCATCGCGTTGCTGATCATAATATTACTTTGGTTACTACTAAGCCTGGTTTTCTTCGCCTTCTCCGCACAACTCAAAGAGGGCATTTCAAACCATTCTCAAAAACCTAAGCACTGCCCGTGCCAGTCCTCTCGCTTTTGCGAAACTTGCCGCAATGGGGTGAAAACCTAGTACTTTATGTTAAGCGAGCTTACAGCAGCATGTCTTCTTTTGCCCAAGGTGAATTAATTGCAGTTGCCGAAGACCCTCAATACCGATGGCTAAAATAAAGCATACTCTTAC
>JAJNBN010000293.1 GCA_021156225.1 Verrucomicrobiota bacterium
GTTTTGAAAACGATTATGCCACACATGCCAACCTCGGGACCGCTTACCATCTGTTAGGGCGCAATGCGGAGGCGGAAAAGCATATCGCCCGGGATCTGGAGATCAATCCCGAGGCGCATCACGGACTGGAGAAGTATCACCTGGCGCTCCTGCAATATCTCAAGGAGTCCCAGGAGTATCAGAGCAGGCATTTGTTCGTGGATGAACTTTCGCTTAAGTTTTTCAACTCTTCCATTTTCTTCGGCAGTCCGTATTGGGTGGAAAAATTAAGTCGCGAGGAAATCCAAAAGGAGAGCGAAGCCAAGCCCGAGGATGGGGATGACAAAGGCCAGAGTTCGACCTTGCGCCTGATGGTTTTGAAGAACTCGCTCGATCAACCGCCAGCCTATAAAAAAAGTTGGAATCTGGAGACCAATGAGAAACTGGAGGAAGGGGTGATTTACATGGCCATGCTAAATCCAGAGGAACCCGCCTGCTGGACCATGCTGGGCGTCGTAGCGCTCAAGAAACGTGACCTTAACCTCGCAGCGAAAGCATTTGAGAAAGCGGTGGCTTTGAATGCGCCCATGAAAGAGTTGCTGGAAATCAAAATAGCAGCCATCAATGAGCACATCGGGGAAGCTAGAAAGTATCGGCTACCATGGATGTTATTGTCACTGATCTTTATCGGATTAATCGCGTTACTGGTGTTCAAGCTGATCCAGAATTTACGGATACGGCTGGCCAGTAGAAAGCAGGTGTAGATGTAGAATTTCAGCACTCATCTTGCTGATGCGCAGTTAAGCAGTTGCAGTCTGGCGCCTGACGTTGCTTAGGTGCGTTGCTGCGGGTTGAGACAACCCGCGCTCCCCTCGGATGAACCAATCATAGGCAGGTATCGGAATCTTTTTCGCTGAGACCTTTGACAAGGTAATGTCCGGCGGCGCGGCTGAAGAAAATGAGCATCAGTCCGAAGACGACCCTCACGGCGGGCAGGGAAAGCATGGTGAGATTAATAGCGAACTGGGTGGGCAGAGCACCAGGTCCATAGAAGATGGGAGGCGAATGGCTGGTCCCGCCGCCACCCGATGCGGTCAGGGCCAGCAAAATAATGGATAGCAACGTTCCTCCGCCGCTCACGATAAGCATCACTCCGACAGCACGGGAAACTAAGGCACCTGCTTGGGAAAGTGTCATGCCCTGAACTTTGTAGATGGAGCGATTGCGGGCAAGTGGAAAGGAGTCTGCGCTCCAGGGCATCAGAGCGATTCGTCAGCAGCGGTTCTTCGCAGATACTCACGCGCCGGGGGCCAGCCTTTGCGGGCGGCTTCTTCAATCAGTTTACGGCCTTGAGCCGGGTCGCGCAGGACGTATTGCCCAGCGAGATACATGCGGCCGAGATCGTAGAGTCCATGGGGATCGCCGCGCTCGGCACGGGGATAGATGAAGCGAAGGAAACCATCGGTGCCGCAGAGCCAATAATCGCGTCCGTTCCCGTGGGTGATCTGCAAGGTGGTGGGGCTGATCCACGCGAGCTTATCCAGGACATAGTTCACTACACCCATACCTGGAGACAGGAGGGAGAGCGGCTGACGGAGGTGGACTTCACCATCTGGTTTCAGGAAAACAACGGTTAGCCGGACGGTATTGGCGAAATCAACTTCCACTTGGGCGCGGAGTTTGCGATCGGGACTGGCTTTGGGTTTGGCCCGCACAAAGTGGAACTGAAATTTTTCACGGACAATGCGGTCGTAAGCTTCCTGTGCCCGGGCGAGTGGCCAGTGGAAATGGTGACCGGCGGTCGTGAACGCGCTGTGCAAGGCATCCAAAGCGTAGCGCGGTTGATCGGCCGCAGGGAGCGAGGTGAACTGGGCGAGATCGAAGGGACGTTCGATGGTCGCGATATCCAGCACGAGTGAAGGAGCGGTCTGGGTGGGCTGCAGGCGGAAGCTGATGATGAGCTTGGCGCAGCCCTCCACGGGCAGCGGCAGGCAGTAGTACTCATACATGGGCAGCAAATGCACGACGCCTGCCCGGCCAAGGGCCTGCTCGATCTCGACATCGTGGAAACCGGCGAGGTATCGTAAATATTTCGGCATATCCGGTAAGGGTGGGTGCCGGGAAAAGGATGAAGGGGATGGAGAGATCATTCCAGAGAATTGAGGCGTGGTGGTGTAGTAAGCTTTAGTAATAGCGGGCGCGGAGTTTTTGACGGGACCGGTTGCACCGGCGGGCCTGCAGGATGGATGGGGTGCGTAATCGGTAGGATAGGTAGAAAACCTCGGCAGATGTACACAAGTGCCGAGGTCGGGTGGAGTGAGAGGGGGTTGGGGATTTTGGCCCGCTAAAGGGCGCGAAACTGGGAGGAAAGGAGATGACACGAATTTCACGGATTCCCACGAATTATTTTAAGAGGAAATTGGATTTGAGAGGCCTTTCAAGCTGTAAGTGACTTAATCTGAGCTTGTTAGGTGGATTTTAAATATTTTTAGTAAAGGGGGACCTAGGACAGCGGATGTCCTACACCCCCCTTCATAGTGGACGCAGAAATGAAGAGACGGTCTGAAAACAACAAGGGTTCACTATGAAACTGATAGAACAGAGCGAGTTGAGCCGGTTGCACCGGCGGGCCTATGAATGCTCCGCCGCGAGCAGGGAGGGAAAGGCACGTTCATCGCGAAGCTCGCAGGCGAACTGGTGGTTCGGACAGATGCGGCGGGCGGTAGAGCAAGCCTGTCCGACCGAGGAACCGAAGAGGCAGGTGGAGCAGAGAGCGTTGCCGCTCGCGCCGCAATGACGAAGAGGAAAGGTCGAGAACGAGGACGATTAGCTAGGAAACGTCATGAATCCGATGGTTTTGAGTATAGGCGCAGCAGAGCACGATCCCGGTCGGGTAGGCAGAATCGGGGTTTGCACCGCCCTGCCCCTCTGTGGCAAAGGTAGCGGACCGAACATGAGTACGAAACCGAAACAAGCTGCCAGCACGACTCCCACCCCCGGTGAATGGGGCCAAAGGCTGGCACTGACCGCCGGAATTCTGGCGGGAGTTTGTTTCTTGAAGTTCGGTGTGCCGGTGGTCCTGCCGCAAGCCCACACGACCCCCGATATCCTGACGGAATGGGTATCGGATCAATGGCCGCTGCCGATCGGTTATCTCCTGCTGGCGGCGGTATTGATCTATGGCTTCCTCGGAGCCCGCGTGCCGCGCGATGTGCCGCGCTGGCTGCTGTGGGCACCTGCCGCCTGGCTGGGCTGGCAGGTATTGGCCACGATGGGGTCGAAATCGGCCGGATTGGCCACGACGGTGTTACTGCATTTCGGTGCGGTGGTGGCGTGTTTTTATCTGGGCCTGCTGGCTTTAAGCCGCGTGACGGACGGTCGGAAGTTCTGGATACCGGTGGGGATCGCGCTCTTGATCGTGCTGGGTAATGGCTTCGGCCAACAGTATGGGGGCCTGACTTCCACAGCCGAGTATATCGAGAAGAATGAGGCGGCCGGCTGGACGAATCTGCCACAGGATGAACTGAACGAACTGCTCGCGAGTGGCGTGGTGGTGAAGAATGAGACGGGCGGTTATTCCGTGGTGCCAGAGGTGCTTAAACGAGTGCGCGGCGGGCGCATTTCCGGCACATTAGTTTACGCGAATGCGTTGGCGGGCATCATCTTGCTCTCGTTGCCAGCGATCTTGATCGCGACGTGGATGGTGACTGAGAAGCTACCCAAGGTCGGCCGGATGGTGGCGTTCGGGCTGGTGCTCTATATGGGTGCGGCCTGCCTCGTTTGGTCAGGTTCCAAGGCGGGTTGGCTGGTGGCCATGGCGATGGTGCTGGCTTGGGTGCTGGCGCAGCCTTTTCCCACACAGTGGAAGTGGGGCATCCTGGCCATTGTGCTGGTTGGCGGGGCGGGGGGGTTTTGGTTCAAGTATGCGGAGAAGTTGAAGAATCCGACGAGTGTGGTCGCCCGGTTCGATTATTGGACGGCGGCGGTGAAGCTGACTCAGGAACGGCCAATTATGGGACATGGGCCGGGGACGTTCGGCAGTGGTTATACTAGGTTGAAAGCCCCGGAATCCGAGCCTACCCGACTGACGCATAACGACTATCTGGAACAGGCGTGCGACTCGGGGATACCGGGATTTCTGCTGTTCGGGGCGTGGATCTTCGGGTGCATGCGCCGGGTTTGGAGCAAGGGATTGCATCCGGGTGCCGATGCCCTCACGCAAGCGATGGCCTTGGGCTTGGTGGGGTGGGCGCTGCAATCGTTTGTGGAGTTCGGATTGTATGTCCCGGCGATCGCTTGGACCGCGATGTTGATGTTGGGGTGGCTGACGGGTCTGCCACCGCAAACGGCATCGACAGGGAACCAGGCATCCCCTACCCTCACGACGTCATGAAACTGCTCGTGCTGAACGGACCGAACTTGAACCTGCTGGGCCAGCGGGAACCGGACATCTATGGACGGACGACGCTGGCGGACATCGAACAATCGGTGCGGGAACTGGCCGGCAAGCACGGCGCGGAGGTGGACTTTCGCCAGAGCAACTTGGAGGGTGAGCTGGTGACGTGGATCCAAGAAGCCCGTGGGAATGCGGATGTGATTTTGCTGAACGCCGGGGCTTATACGCACACCAGTGTGGCCTTGCGCGATGCGATTTCTGGGACGGGAGTGCCGACGATCGAGGTGCATCTTTCCAACATTCACGCGCGGGAGGAGTTCCGCCACAAATCGCTGATCGCAGCGGTCTGCAAAGGGCAAATTTGCGGTTTTGGGGCTGCTTCATACACCCTTGCGGTGCACGCCTCTTTATCGATATCGTCGAAAAAATAAAGCGATTTTTTGCAAAATTTGCTATTTTTGACTGTTTTCGAACATTTTAGGTTTTCGAGGAAACTAGTCTTGACGCCCCCGGCCTCGCTCATTAGTGTCGTCGCCAATTCGTAACAAAAGGATAAGCAGTGTCGAATACCAGTCACTGCTTATTTTGTTTATAACGCACTGTGCGTAACCCGTTTTATAGTTAACGGTAACTTTCAACCAGGAGACCCTGTGGATTTGAAGGATATCAAGGCGGTCATCGATTTGATGAAGAAAAACGCCATTACAGAGTTCGAGCTAGAAAAACAAGAATTCAAGATCAAGCTCAAGCGTGGCGGCAATGGTGGCCCCGCAGTGCAGGCATACGATGATCAGCCTGCGGTTATGATCTCCGGCGCTCCAGTTGCGGCGCTCCCTGCTGCCGCTTCTGCCGGTGCGGCGCCCGCAGTGTCCAACGACTTGGACATCAAATCACCCATGATTGGCACGTTCTATCGCGCCCCATCACCGGAATCCGCCTCTTACGTGGAAATCGGCACCGAAGTGAATCCTGATTCCGTGGTCTGCATCATTGAGGCCATGAAAGTC
>JAJNBN010000294.1 GCA_021156225.1 Verrucomicrobiota bacterium
CGGGCGGCTGGCGGGTAAGGTGAGGGTGAATTCCTCGGGCAATCCCGGACTGGCGCAGGGCGGGAGCGGCGATATTTTGGCGGGTTATCTGGGTGGGTTGTTGGCCCAACCGAGGTTGCTGGGCGAGGTTTGTAAAACAATTGCTTATGGAGTTTGGCAGCATGGCGCGGCGGCGGATGCGCTGGAGCGGGAAAGGAAGGTCTGGAGCATTGAGGAGACGTTACCGTGGCTGGGAACAATTTAAGTGATAGGGAGGGAATTTTAGGGTTTCAATCGGCGGTGAGGTCCGCTAACTTTCACAAAATCATGCGTAATATCCTTAGCCCATTTTTAACCGTCCTGCTGGCGGTGGTGGTGATGGTTTCTTCACTTAGCGCGCAGGTGGTGGTGGAGAACGGCCAGGTGAAACGGGGCAAGTTCAAGCTCAAGGACGGCACGATCATCAGCGGAGAAACGGTGGGACCGAACCAGACGGGCGTGGCTTTCCGGTATGATGAAGGCGATCTGGCTGGCAAGTTTTCCTCCCGTTACAAGTGGGAGCAGTTTTCCCAGGAAACCTTGGCTGATTTCAAACAGGACAACCGGGTGAAACGGTATGTAGAACTGCTGATCGAGATCAAGACCACTGAATTTGGCACGGTGCAGGATGAGACTTTGCCGGAACGCAAAGCGCGGCCGGCAATAGACATCAAGCCCGTGCCCAAAGCTGTGCGTGAGCATGCTGACGCCACGGTGTTTGGCGCACTTTTTTCGGGAACGGGATTGATTCTTCTTCTGCTGATCTACGGGGCCAATCTATTCGCCGCGTACGAGGTCGCCTACTTCCGCAATTATCATTTCGCGATAGTCTGCGGGACAGCGGCGGTAGTGCCGGTGCTTGGCCCGCTGGTGTTCCTGTGTTTGCCGACGAAAAGCAAACACGCCCCTGTCGTGGATACAGGACCTCAGCCCGGTGATACCGCGGACGTGATGACGGCCGAAGATGAGGAGGAGGAAGTCGTGGTGGAGGCGGCACCCATGCCGGTGGTGGCCCAGATACCGGCCACGCAGGTGTTCAAGCGCGGTGAAGTGGCCATCAATCGCCGTTTCATCGAGACCAAGTTCGCGCCGTTCTTCCGGGTCATCATCGGTGACAACGAGAAAGACCTGCGGCTGGTGATCAAATCTTCCAAGGGCGAGTTCGTGGGCAACCGCGTGAGCAAAGTGACGCAGACGGACATGAGCCTGCAAATCACGAATGAAAGCGGAGCCTCGATCGAAGAAACGTTTCCGATCGCCGACATCTTCGAGATCCAGATCCGGCATAAGGATGCGCCGGAGCAGTAAGCGGTGGATTTCAATCGAGTATGAAGTACAAGACGATATTGCTCTTCGGCGCACCAGGCGCAGGCAAGGGGACGCAAGGCAAGATCCTGGGCACGATCCCGAATTACTATCACTGCGCATGCGGTGATGTGTTCCGTAATCTGACGGTGAGCAGCGAGCTTGGCCGGATCTTTATCGAATATTCCAGCAAGGGTTTGCTGGTGCCGGATGAGCATACGGTGAGCCTCTGGCGGCGGAACATCGAAGGCAGCCGGCAGCTTGGTTATTTCGAGCCCGCCACGGATACGCTGGTGCTGGACGGCATCCCGCGCAATGCGAACCAGGCAGAGATGCTGAAGGACACGCTGGACGTGAAGGCCATCCTCTATCTCACCTGCCAGGACATGGAAAAGATGGTGCAGCGCTTGCAACGGCGGGCGCTGCGCGAGAACCGGCTGGATGATGCCAACCTGGATGTCATCCGGACCCGCCTGGCCACGTATGACAAGGAGACGAAGCCGGTGCTGGATTATTACGGTCCGCAACTGGTGCATCATATCGACTCCACGAATTCGCCCGTGCAAGTCATGCGGTCCATCCTGGATATCCTGGTGAAACTTTGAGGTGCGCCTGGCGCACGGTCGGTTTAATACGCCCGGCTTGAATGCCGGGCGTTGTTTTTGAATGAGCAAGCGTTATCGCATCATCTTCATGGGCACGGCGGAACTGGCCTGCGCCAGCTTGCGGGCATTGCATGCCTCACCATTGTTCGAGGTCGTGCTGGTGGTGACCCAGCCGGACAAGCCGAAAGGGCGCGACCTCAAGCTGCAACCCACCGCGGTGAAGGCCGCCGCGCTGGAGCTTGGCCTGCCGGTGGAACAACCGTTGAAGGCTCGCGCGATCGAGTTCGTGGAACATCTCAAAACGTTCGCGGCAGATCTCATCGTGGTGGCGGCGTATGGACAGTTGCTGCCGCAGAGCATCTTGGATTTGCCGAAGTACGGTTGTCTCAATGTCCACACGTCCGTCCTGCCGAAATATCGCGGAGCCGCACCTATCCAGTGGGCCATCATCGATGGTGAAGCCGAGACGGGCGTGACCATCATGAAGATGGATGCGGGTTTGGACACGGGAGATATCCTGACCATTTACAAAACCCCCATTGCTCCCGAGGACAACGCGGCGACCTTGCACGACCGGCTGGCAGTGATCGGAGCGGAGGCCCTGATCACGACGATTCCGCGATACGTGAACGGTGAGATTAAGCCACAACCGCAACCGGCGATGGGCAGCACCTATGCGCGAAAGATCACGAAGGATGATGGCCGCATGGATTGGTCCCAACCCGCGCGCGTGCTGTTCAATCGCATCCGCGGACTGACGCCCTGGCCCGGTGCATTTACCTTCCTGGCTCCCGAACAAAAGCTGCGCTTGCTGAAGATTTGGCAGACGGAATTGGTGACCGATGCGGGCGGTCAGCCGGGAAAAGTTTTGCAAGCGGACAAGACAGGCATCGTCGTGGCTTGTGGAGAAGGCGCTTTGCGCATCGCGTCCTTGCAACGTGAAGGCGGGCGACGGATGACGGCGGCTGAATTTTCAGCGGGACAAGCCGTCAAAGCGGGAGATGTGTTTTATTCGGAATAGGAAAGCAGATGCACACTGAGAGCCACAGCCAGATGATGAAACGGATATTACCACTCGTAGTTGCGGCGTTGGTTTGTTTGCTGCAAGTCCCGACAAGTGCCGCTCCCGCACAACCCAAGGCGGAGTATCGGGATCACATCCCGTACCTGGCAGCAACGATTTCATCAGACACGACCTCCCTGAAAGGTCTCGCCATCAAGGTCGGTTCGACGAATGAACCGGCGGCGATCTGTTTCGATACGGAGCTGCTCCGCGTTTCGGCGGGCTGGACAGGTGGGTTTGTGCAAGGCGTGAACCTGATGTCGCGCGGCCAGTATCCGACGAATATCGGCAAAATCGTTTTCTCAAGCGATGTGATTCCAGGCTGGGTGGTGGATGGGAAATTTGGTGACCCACGCAAAGATCCGTATGGGCCGCTGCCGAAGGAGGTGGCGCATTATCGTGGTCTTTTTCTTAACGAGTCCGTGCCAGTGGTCGCTTATACGGTCGCAAACGTGGAAGTAATGGAGCAGGTGAAGAGTGCGGGCGGTTTGTTTGCGCGCACGTTGGAAGTAGGCGCTCATCCGAGTCCGTTTCATGTGCTGGTGGCGCGAGTGAAAGAGAAGCCCTCGATCACGCAAGCCGAAGCGATGAAGATGGCGGAATCTGGCTTTGACGTGTGGTGCGAGGGTTTGGGTGCTGCGGCCAAGTGGGAAGTACGCGGGGGGCATTTGTATCTGATTTTGCCTCCTAGCAAGACGGTGCAAAATGTTTCAATAAGCCTTGGAAAGATTGAGCAACGCGAGGTCGGTAAAGCGGTAGCTTCGCTGAAGCCTTTGACCCGAGGCGGGCCGGCACGCTGGCCGCAAACGGTTACCGTGAAAGGCTCGTTGGGGCTGAACAACAGCGCCTACACGGTGGATACGATTCCGGTGCCGTTTGAGAATCCTTATCAGGCGGACATGCTGCTGGCGGGTGTGGATTTCTTCAAGGATGGTCGTGCTGCTGTGTGCACGTTCCATGGTGATGTGTGGATTGTGTCGGGCATTGATGACAAGTTGCAGAATGTGACGTGGAAACGTTATGCCGTCGGAATGTATCATGCGCTGGGACTTAAGATCGTGGAGGATAAAGTCTACGTGCTGGGACGCGACCAGATCACCCGTCTGCATGATTCAAACAATGATGGTGAGGCGGACTTTTACGAGAATTTCAACAATGACGTGCTCATCACGAAGAACTTCCATGAGTTCGCGCTCGATCTGCATACGGATACGAAGGGGGATTTCTATTTTGCGAAAGCAGGTCCGGTGAACAATGGCGGGCGCGGCTTTCAGCAAATCCTGCCGCATCATGGCACGATGATGCGGGTATCCAAGGACGGTCGCAAACTGGACGTGGTCGCGACTGGTTTCAGAGCGCCTAACGGAATGGGTGTCGGACCCAACGGTGAGCTGACTACCGGTGAGAACGAAGGCACTTGGACGCCACGCTGCCGGATCAACTGGGTCAAGGGAGGTGGTTTCTACGGTGTGGTGGACTTGGCGCACAAGACGCCGTTGCCGACGTATTATGATCATCCGTTGTGCTGGTTACCCAAGGAAGTGGATAACTCTGGCGGTGGACAAGTATGGGTGACGAGTGACAAATGGGGACCGCTGAGAGGCGAACTGCTGCACACGGCTTACGGGACGTGTTCGCTCTATCTGGTTTTGAAAGAGCAAGTAAATGGACTGATGCAGGGCGGAGTGGTGAAGCTGCCGTTGAGCTTCGAGAGCGGCATCATGCGTGCGCGGTTCAATCCCAAGGATGGGCAACTTTATCTCGTAGGCTTGAAGGGCTGGCAGACGAGTGCGGCGAAGAATGGTTGCTTCCAACGCGTGCGTTACACTGGCAAGCCGCTTAATCTGCCCCGCCAGTTGCACGCGGTGAAGGGCGGGTTGAGCCTGGAATTTAGTGAGCCCTTGGATAAGGAATTGGCAACCGATGTGCAGAACTATTCGCTGGCGGAGTGGAACTATATCTGGTCGGCAGCTTATGGTTCGCCGGAGATTTCAGTGAAAGACAAAGCGGACCTGAAACCGGGCGATAAAGGCGGCACGGAGTGGACGAAGGATCAGATGGTGATCAAGCAGCGGGACACGCTGGCTGTCAAATCGGCCAAGCTCTCCGCCGACGGCAAGACCGTGTTCCTGGAAGTGCCAGATCTGCTGCCCGCGATGCAGGTGCAGTTGAAGTATAACCTGGAGACGACAGCGGGTGCGGTGATCCGGCAGGAGATCTACCACACCATCCACGCGTTGGGGGCGGCGAGAAATTAGGTGGACAGCGGACGATAGTGAAACGAGATTGAAGGCGTCGTCAAAGCGGACTAGGACGCCGTCAAAACGGCGGTTTACGACATGCAGCCATGATAAGCGGGGAAAACCGAGGTGCTTATGATTAAAG
>JAJNBN010000295.1 GCA_021156225.1 Verrucomicrobiota bacterium
GGGCGCACTTGTGACAGTTTGTATGCCGCACCCCACACGTGGCTGGAGGCCATTCACCCCGAAGACCGCGAACGCATCCGTCAGGCTGCGGCGGAGAAACAAAGCGCCGGCACGTATGACGAAGAATACCGCATCTATCGTCCCGATCAAGAGATGCGCTGGATCCGCGACCGCGCGTTTCCCATCCGTGACTCCGCCGGCGAGGTTTACCATCTGGTCGGCACTGCTAAAGACATCACCGTCCGCAAAAAATTTGAGGAGCAGTTGCGCCAGTCTCAAAAGATGGAAGGCATCGGCCAGCTTGCGGGCGGGGTGGCCCATGATTTCAACAACATCCTCGCCGTCATCCAGATGCAGTCCGAACTGCTGAAGATGAGCGAAGGGCTGACCGCCGAGCAGGAGGAATCCGCGGACGAGATCAGCGCCACCGTGCAGCGGGCCGCCGCCCTGACCCGGCAGTTGCTCCTGTTCAGCCGCCAGGAGGTCTTCCAGCCGCGCGATCTGGATCTCAGCGACACGATCAATGGCACCACGAAAATGCTGCGCCGCATCCTCGGTGAAACGATCACCATTCACCTGAAGCTCGCCTCGCAACCCATGTTCATCCACGCTGATCCCAGCATGATGGACCAGGTCCTGATGAACCTCGCGGTCAA
The DNA here is from genome assembly GCA_021156225.1 of Verrucomicrobiota bacterium. Taxonomy (GTDB): domain Bacteria; phylum Verrucomicrobiota; class Verrucomicrobiia; order Limisphaerales; family JAEYXS01; genus JAEYXS01. The sequence continues at coordinate 657 of JAJNBN010000295.1, forward strand.
CGCCCGCGATGCCATGCCGCACGGCGGCCAGATCATCATCGAGACTGCGGGTGTGGAATTTGACGAGTTCGCCGCCACCCAGTCCACCCAGGTGCGCCCCGGCTCGTACGTCCGCCTCAGCGTCAGTGACAGCGGCACCGGCATCCCCGCGGAGATTTTACCCAAGATCTTTGAACCCTTCTTCACCACCAAGGATGTCGGCAAAGGCACCGGCCTCGGGCTCGCCACCGTCTTCGGCATCGTCCAGCAGCATCAGGGCTGGATCAATGTTTACAGTGAAGTCGCCCACGGCACCACCTTCCGCATTCATCTGCCCCGCTTGGCCAAGAACAACGCGCTCAAGCCCGAGCGCCGTACCATGGCCTCCCTGCCCAGCGGCACCGAAACGATCCTCCTCTGTGAGGACGATCCCTCCCTCCGCAATTCCGTGCGCAAAGGCCTGACCCAACTCGGCTACCGCGTGCTCGAAGCTCCCACCGGCGTCAAAGCCCTGGAAGTCTGGGCCCAACATCGGAGCGAGATCCACGTTCTGCTGACGGACATGGTCATGCCCGATGGGATCAATGGCCATGCCCTCGCCCAACGTCTGCTCGCGGAAAACCCGAAGCTGAAGGTGATCTACATGAGCGGCTACAGTGCCGATGTCGTCGCCAAGGATTTCCCCATGAAGGAGGGTTTGAACTTCCTCACCAAACCATTTCAGGCCGTCAAGCTCGCCCAAGCCATCCGCAACTCTCTGGCCCCCGAGAAACCACTTCCCTGATTCAAACCTCAGCTTAATTCCCGCCCCTCTCTATCCCGGAGGGCGTGCCAGCCGAATTCCATGAATGAGGACATCACTCATTCACAACTATTTCCACCTCTTGGTTATCAAATACTGCATCAGTCGAGGCCTTTATAAAACTGACGCTCATGGGGGTGAAAAAGTTGCTGATGTAGTGATCGAGGAAGCCCGATGACCTGACAGGAACAGACAGTTGAGCCGGCTGTTTTCAAAACAATACATTCTCCACAAACGCTTGCAATGGTTCCGCTCGGGGCAATCCTTTGCGCACCACCACCGCCACCTCCCGCTGAAATGTCGGCTTGATCAAAACACGCTGCACCGCCCGGCGCTTCTCATACAGCGGCAGCACCCGATGCGGCACCAAACTGACTCCCAGCCCCAGTGATACGAGGTTCACGATGGTATCGAAGCTATCGAGTTCCATCGCCGGCTCGATCGCCCAGTTCTGTTTATCTAGCCAGAGCGTGAGTAATCGCCCCGTGTTCCCATTCGGGTCCAGCAAAAGCCAGCGTTGCTCTTTCAGCAGCTTCTTCGCTTCCCGCACCGTGATCCGTTTATCCGCCCGTGCCAGCGAAAGATTCGGCGGCACAATGAGTGTGAACTGATCGTCAAACCGATGCGTGATTTCCAGCCCACGCGGCAATCGCCGGGGTGGACAAAGCAATCCCGCGTCCAGCGTCCGCGCTTCCAATGCCACGATGATTTCGTTGCTCGACTGCTGCGTGACGTGCAATTGCACTTTCGGAAACTTCCGCTGAAACGCGAAGAAATATCCTGGCAGATATGCCAGCCCGATACTGCGCGCCACGCCGATGCGCAACGTCTGCGGCACCAGTTGAAACGTCTGTTGCAACTCATGCACCAGACTCTCCGTGGATTGCATGATCTCGCGTGAACGCGTGAGCAACAATTGCCCGGCCACCGTGAGATGCACCTTCCGCGTCGTCCGCTCGAAGAGAGTCACGCCCAGCTGCTCTTCCATTCCCCGGATCTGGCGTGTGACTGCGCTCTGCGTCAGACCCGCCTGTTGTGCCGCCTGCGTAAAGCTGCCTGTATCCGCTACGAGCTGAAACAGGTTCAGATCATAGAGATCGAAAGGATGCTTGTTCAGGTATTCATGCATTTACTGAATCAATCTAATCATACTAATGAATTATGAGCAAATGAATGCTGATGGCAGAGTGCGACCTGAAGACCGGTTGTGTCAGCCGGTAGAAAAACAAACTAAATAAAACTATGGCCTCACCAGAACTGCGACTGCCGGAGAATGTTCCCGGCCCGTTCTACGTCACCAGCGAATGTATTGACTGCGACATGTGCAGAAACACCGCACCCAATGTCTTCGCCAGAAACGATGAAATCCAATACTCTTTCGTACATCGACTACATGCCCAACAAGAGTTTGTAGAGCACGCCGAGCGCTCCAGCACCGAGCACGACGGGGATGATGTCCCATTTCCATTTCACCATGCCGATAAAGGTCACGAGGCTCACGACGACGGCGAACCAATCTACCGTCTGTGGCGCGGGAAAGAGCACGTGGAGGCCGAGCCAGACGGCGAGATTCAAGATGACGCCCACCACCGCGGCGGTGACGGCGGAGAGCGAGGTGGTGAGGCTTTCCTTGCCGCGCAATTGCTCAATGTGCGGCGCGCCGAGAAAGATCCAGAGAAAGCACGGGATGAACGTGACCCAGGTGGTGATGAGCGCGCCCAGGGTGGCGCTCAGCAGAGGGGACAGGGTGCCGGGCTGATTCCATGCGCCGAGGAAGCCGACGAATTGCAGGACCATGATGAGTGGGCCGGGAGTCGTCTCCGCGAGGCCGAGGCCATCGAGCATCTGGCCGGCGGTGAGCCACTGGTAATTCTCCACTGCCTGTTGGGAAACGTAAGGCAGCACCGCATACGCGCCGCCGAAGGTGACCATTGCGGCTTTGCTAAAGAAGAGGCCCTGGCGCACGAGGGTGTGATCCCAGCCGAGGCTCACTCCGGGCGGGCATGATCGGGACTGGTGGCGGCATCACTGATGAGGGAGGCGGATTCTTTACCGTCCTTGCCCTTGTGTCCGCCGAGGATGAGGAACTTGTGCCGCCAATATTTGCCGCCGAAATAACCCGTCGTGGCGGCGGCGATGATGATGGCGGGGAAGGGAACATGCAGGAAGAAGATGGCGATGAAAGCGAGAGCGGCGATGGTCCACATGACTTCGTTCTTCAGCACTTTCTGACCGATGCGGATGACGGCGCCCAGCACGATGGCGAGCACGGCGGGTTTCAGCCCGGAGAAAATCGCCTCCACCCAAGGGACCTTGCCGTATTGCACATAAACAAAACTCAACGCCCACAAGATGAACATGGACGGCAGCACAAAGAGCGCGCCCGCCACGATGCCGCCCCAAGTGCGGTGCAGCAGCCAGCCGATGTAGGTGGCGAGCTGTTGCGCCTCGGGACCGGGCAGGAGCATGCAGTAATTCAATGCGTGAAGGAACCGGCTGTCACTGATCCAGCGGCGTTTCTCCACGAGTTCCGTGTGCATGATGGCGATCTGGCCAGTGGGACCGCCGAAGCTGATGAAGCCGAGCTTGAGCCAAAAACGAAAGGCTTCCGCGAAGGTGGGCGGGCGCGGAGGCGCAGCGGGAGGAACGGTGGATTCTGTGCTATGCGCGGGCTGACTCATCGATCACTCCGCCAGATATTGCCGGGAACAGGCAGGCTGACAATCCTGAAGCTGTGCGTGGGGGGATTTTGACAGGATTGTAACTTTAGCCGCCTCAGGGCCGGTATAGACTATTGGTCAAAGCCCGCAAAGCATTGGTCGCCTCACTGCGGATATGCGCGTTGGTGTTGGTGAGCAGCTTTTGCACTTCGGGCACGGTGGATTTGAGGCCTTTTCCGTTATGCTGCAAGAGCATGAGTGTCATTGCCTGCGGCTGGCTGTTCCTGCCGGAGAGTATTCCATTTAAGACCGGACCGACTTCCTGATCCAAAGTCGGCGAACCTTTATATGCGGAAATATAGGCACCCGCCGCGGTCACTCGCACCCAGTCGTTCGTAGATTTCATGGAAGAACGTATGACGCTCAGGGCCGCAGGATGATTTTTCTCGTGCTGGAGCAAGGCCTCGCCAGCCGCCGTCCGCACATTTTCATTGGAATCCATCAACGCGCTTTCAATCGCTGTTTTGGCGCGTGGCAGATTGGTGATGCTGGAACTCAGCACATGGATGATATACGAACGGACGTACCAATCATCGTCCTTCAACGACGGTATCAGTTCCAGCTTGATCTCGAGTGGAGCCTGCCGCCCATGCATCAAGAAAACACCGCCTGCGGCACGCCTTACTTCCATCCGTTCATCATTCATCAAGGGCAACAGATCGCGCAAATAATTCTTGGTCTCAGGGATCATGTGCAGAGCGTAGGCAGCCTGACTACGGAGCGTGGTGATGATGTCCGGTTTGGACATGCTTTTTTGAAGGAGAGGCGGCGCCTTACGATATGCTTGGTCATACCATTCATCCAGTTTCTGCTGTTTATACCCGATCACCTCGATCAATACCGGCACCGCATTGGAGCCGAATGATTTGATTTGCTGGATGGATGCCTGGCGATTGGTCGAATGAACGCTCTGCAGTTGTTTCAGCACCTGCTCGCGCGGCGTCTGGTAGGTCGTTTGCGAAAAGCTGCTGAACCCCCAAACGAAGGATAGAAGAAATAGGATGTAAGTGCGTTTCTGCATTGAACTTTTACGGCTTCACCGGCGGCAAGACCTCCGGCGCGATCCGCTGCAGTGAATTAGTAGCCGCCGTCCGCACTTGCGCATCCGGGGACATCAGCAGCTTTTGCAATTCCGGCACGGCCATCTTCGCCCGGTCACCCAAGTTGCCCAGTGTTCTGGCTGCTGCTGCTTGCAGGCTGACATCCCTGACCGCCAAGGTGCTGATGAAGATCTGCAACACTTCCGGGTCTCGGCTAAGCAACGGAGGATCACTCACAAAATAATGAGTCGCAGCGAAATAACGCGTACTGGCATTGGCTGAGGCAAAGAGGGATTTCAACGCGCTTGTGGCTGCAACATGCTTCTTATCTGCCTTCAGCAAGGCTTGCGCCACGGGCAAACGCACGGCTTCGACGGGATCGTTCAAGGCCCCCTCCAACGCGGCCTTGGCGCGGGGGAGCGAGGCACCGCCGTCCATAAAAGCATAGGCGATCAACCGTCGCACCTCAGGGTCGCTGTCCTTCAACGCGGAAAGATATACCAAAGTTTCTGTCTTGTCGGCCTGGTAAGACATGCCGCCCAACAGGTAGGCCGCACTGCGGCGCACTACTGGCCGCGGATCCTGTAACAAGGGGACCATGTTCGTCAGGTACTGTTTCGTCTCCGGCATATTCCGCAAGAGAAGGCGGGCATCGTAGTGTAATTTTTCCAAGGCTTCCGGCTTCGACATGCGGCTCTGGAGGCTGGGCGGCGCTTTGCTATAAACTTTTTCATACCATTGATCCGCTTGGGACTGCTGGTAGCCGAGTATCTCGATCAGGAACGGGATGGCGTTGGTGCCCATGGCCTGGATGCTTTGGACGGCCGCAAAATGTCTGCTGGGCAACGAGACATCCCCCAAATGCTGGAGAATCTGGTCGCGTGAGGCTGGGGTAGGCGTCTGGCTGAGGCCGAGGAAGGGGAGCGCGCAGACCAGAAGCAACAGCAAGGGGTGACGCACCTTCAGGGACATGCCACCACTTTGACCTATCACTCGTGCGGCGACAAGACTTCGCTCACCCGCTTGATGCCCTTGGCGTGACCGGAGGAATTGTCGATGTCGATGATGACGCCTTGTAGGGTCACGCGTTCGGTGGCGATGCCGAAGCGTTGTGGGGTGAGGGTCAGGAAACGTTGCACGACGGGCTCGATGTTCCGGCCGATGATGCTTTCATGCGGGCCAGTGAAACCGGCGTCGCTCAAGTAGGCGGTGCCGTGCGGGAAGATCTGTTCATCCGCCGTCTGCACGTGTGTGTGTGTGCCGACCACGGCGCTGACATCGCCATCCAGGTAGCGGCCCATGGCGATTTTTTCGGACGTCGCCTCGGCATGGATGTCCACGAAGATCAGGTGCGTGCTTTGGCGGAGCTTGTTCACCTCGGCGCGGATGGTGGTGAAGGGATTCTCCAGCGCGGCCATGAAGGTGCGGCCTTGCACATTGATGACGCCGAGCAGGGGCAGGCCATCCTTTTGCAAGAGCGTGCTGCCTTGCCCGATGGTTCCGGGCGGATAATTCAGAGGTCGCACAAAGCGCGGTTCCTGCAACAAAAGCTGGGTGACTTCTTTCTGATCCCAAAGGTGATCACCACAGGTGATGATGTCCACGCCTGCGCCAAAAATCTCCTCTGCGGTGCCCGGGGTGATGCCCGCGCCGCCCGCGGAGTTCTCGCCATTGGCGATGACGGCATCGAGCTGATGCTCAGCACGCAGTTTGGGCAGGAGCTTCGCCACCGCGCGCCGCCCCGGCTCGCCCACAATGTCACCGATGAACAAAATCTTCACTTGTGGACCAAGTTAGGCGACCGGGACGGGAGCGCAATCAAATCATGCGGCTTGCGGGCGGAGCGTGTCCGTCTCGGGCACAGCAACGTGAAGTAACAATTGATTCACAGAATGAAAACAGCCGAGCGAAAAAAGAAGGGTTCAGCAGGAAAGGTTAGCACAAGGTTGCTTTGATAAAACTGGCCCGCCTTTGCTTAGGGACATTGCTGTGCCCGAGACGGGCACGCTCCGCTCAATACCGCAACACAAACTCCTTCGCGTTCAGCAGCGCCCACACGATGTCTTCGAGGGCTTTGCGGCGGTCTGGTTCTTCCTTGAGATGGGCGAGTGTCGTCGCCAGCTCTTCCTTATTCGGGGCGCGGCTGGTGGCGGTCCAGAAGAGTTCATCGATGATCTGTTCATTGCTCTTGCCTGAATTGAGCAGCGTATCGATGCGGTTGTTCTCCCGCCCGATGAGGCCGTTCAAGAGCGGGCCGCTGATGAGCTGGAAGGCCTGGCCCATCGTGGTGTCGTTGGAGCGCTCGCACTCGGTGGGGATGAGGCGCGGTGGCTTGCCGAAAGTCCGCATGAAGTTCTCCTCGCCCGAGCTGCCTTTGGCATCGCGGCGGCGCACGGCTTCCACTCCCGGTATCTGGATGGCGCGGAAACCTTCGGGATAGCCATTGAAACGCAAGGGTGTGCCGGTGAGTTGCGAGGCGGCATCCAGGATCAGTTCCGCCTGCATCCGGCGTGGGATATTGTGGGAATAATTGAGGACGTCGTCTGCGTTCGAATCGTTCGGCGTGGAAGAGACCTGATAGGTCCGCGAGTTCATGATGGTGCGGATGAGGTGGCGCACGTCGAACTTGTGCTTCACGAAATCCGCCGCCAGCGCATCCAGCAATTCCGGATGGCTCGGCAGGTTGTTCACGCTGAAATCATCCACCGGGTCCACAATGCCGCGGCCCATGAGGTGGAACCAGATGCGGTTCACCTGCGCGCGCACGAACATCTCGTTATCCGCAGAGCCCAGCCAGTTCGCGAGAGCGATCAGGCGGTCTTCATCCGCCGGCACCGTGGACTTCGTTACGCCGAGGAAACGCGGCTTGGCGTCATTGCCCGTGCGGGCGTTCTTCACCTCGTTCTTCTCATTGAGGAACACGATCTGTTCGCCCACGAACTCGTTCTTATCGCTCTCATCACGGCGTTTGTTCTCGATGATCTTGTAGTCGATGCGGGCGAAGAGGCTGGCCCAGTCGTAGTAATCATCCTGTGTCCAGCGCTCGAAGGGATGGTTGTGGCACTTGGCGCAGGAGAGGCGGCTGCCGAGAAATAATTGGGCGGTCGTTTCCGCGCGGGTGACGGCATCGCGATTGGCGCGATAGTAATTCGCCGGGGGATTCGCGTAGGTGCTGCCGCGTGCGGCGATGAGTTCGCGGGCGAACTGGTCGAGCGGTTTGTTCTCGGCAAAGCTCTGGCGTATCCACGAATGAAACGCCTGCACGCCTTTGCGGTCGAGCGACTTCTCCTCATTGCGCATGAGGTCTGACCACTTCAACGCCCACAGATCGGCGTATTCCGGACGCTCCAGCAACTGATCGATGAGCTTGCTGCGCTTCTGTGAATCTTTATCCGCCACGAATTGCCGCGCTTCCTCAGCCGTGGGCAACAGGCCGAGCAGATCCAGATAGGCGCGACGGATGAATTCATGATCCGCGCTGACGCCAGAAGGGTTGAGGCGCATCTTCTGGAGCTTCGCGAAGACGTGCTGATCTACGT